>JAJZKF010000114.1 GCA_021804305.1 Microcaldota archaeon
AAAAATTATGTAGAAAGCTTGCCAAAAGAAGTAAGGAAAGAAACGAAAAACCGTATGATACACGAGCTCCTTACTACAGAAGGCAGGCTGGTAAGCCACCACCTACCACTAAGCTCAGAGGAAGCTTAACGATTATATGGGATAAAATGGAAACAGAAGAAGAATTAATGGAGCAATCAACATTAAGCATAGAAAGGATACTTGAAATAAACAAGATGCTGACAGAAATTTATCGCTTAAAAACAAAGTATAAGCGGCTTTGCCGGAGAAGTGAGTAAGGGAGCGGATTGTTTAGACAGAGAAAAGAGTGTCTGGACATGGTATTGAGCCAGAGGAGACTGGGCGATTATAGGTGATTGAAATGACACTCCACCACATCTCGGGAATACATAGCAGGGCAACATGCAACACTTCAGGCGACATTCTTGAGAAATTATGAGGTAAGCCATTATGCGTTGTGAAAATTGCAGGGCCATAAACGGGGTAAGGATAACATACGTACGCCCCAGAAACATAAACCTTTGCTTGAACTGCGAAAGATTGGCAAGGCTGCCGACCAGAAAGCATAGAAAAGTGCACATCTGGGCGCCAAAGGTGCCTCCGTTGCCTGGTGCTATCTAATGGGATACGATATACAGTACTGTAAGAAATGCGACCACCCCGCAGTCAAGGAAGTGAATGGATGCAAAGATCCACAACACTATGCGATAATACACGATCAGAAAGTCTTTTCTGCGAAATGCAGGATATTGAACTGTGGATGCAATAAGGCCGTCCTGGAGAGCTAGTAGAGGGGCTTTGCATTGAGCTTCTTCTTCATTATTTCTGGCGCCACCTTGTCATAGAACTGGTCTATGGTCTTCGGCTTGTCGCGTGTCTGCGCAGCCACCTCTATCCTGTCAAGGCGTCCTGTGCGCCCATTAAGGGTTATCCAGGTCTTCCTCGCTACATGGAAGCTGCGCGGCCGTCCCAGCGCCATCTCCGTGTACTTCTTCATTATGTTCTCGAGGGTGTCGTGCGACACGTCAAAGAGCTTCTTCTCGCCAGCAGCAAGATGCCCTTCTACATAGGTTCTTAGATGCCTGATGACGCTTTTCGGCAGGTAGATGGTGCCCCAGATGTCCTTCTTCTCATCCCATATCTCTACAGAGCAGTTATCCCAGTCGATGTCCTTCAGCTCTATGCCGGCTATCTCGGATACTCTTTGCCCTGCGTTGAAGGCAAGCTCCAGCACCATTTCATCGCGGGGATTGCCGTGCGCTGCCGAGATGACATCTATCACCTGTTCCTGGGTTAGCGGGTCGGTCCTGTTGCGTTTCCGCTTCTTGCGCTCCATTAGATACATCGTTATTTGGATAACGAATAACGAATTTATAAGCTTTTCGTAATAGCATTTAATTAAAATGATTTTAATTAAACTCTGCAAATTCGCTTTCAGAAAGGGACACTGTGGCCTTCTCTGTCGTGCCAGTGGGAATAGAAATCGCCGTCAGTACCCTTGAGATAGACGTGGAAGTAGACAAGATTGCCCTGCCTGCTGTACTTGACCTTGAGATAGTCTGGCAGCACCGTCTCGAACTTGTGCATGATCGGATCGCTCAGGATGTCATCGCCGATTGCATACACCCTATAGCTGTTCATCCGCCCCTCCTGCCCCCCTATCCCAGCGCGCCGGTTGCTAGCGAGGACGAAGCCCCATCTGCGCAGTCCGTCAACGCCTATGTCTCTGAGACGGGGGTCAGTCATGTCCCATGATGCAGCAGTATCCTCCTCGAAATCGAGGTCTATCTCAGCCCGTTTTTTGGGCCGTATTGTCATCTTACGCGATAGGCTAGGCCACGGAGCGCGGCCCTCTTCACGCTTCCTCATCGTCACCAGCCGCGAATACCTCTATGTCAACGGTCGATCCTATGAGCGAGGTCAATTTAGGGCTTGTCACCTGCAATTTCCCATACTCATACTTTCCAGCCTTCGTCTTAATTACATGCGCCACTATCCTAGCCTTGAATCTCATCGCATTCGCCTCACAAAGCCCGATTCTGGGAACATCTGCACAAATATCTTCAGGAAGCCATCGGGGCCTACGGCGCACCACTCCCATAGCTTCATTTTTAGCTTGCCGTACTCAACCTCGACATCCTTCCTCAGCCCCTTCGCCATGTCGATGCTCTCACGCGGTATCTGAAGGCTGTTGAGGGCCCGAAGGTTGTCCTCAGTGGGCCACGACATGAACGTCCATGTAGCCGCATCTAGGAACTTCCTGTCGAGGAGGTCCGCATACTGCGTATCCGCGACCACGCATATCCCGAAAATGCGCCCCTTGGTCCTGTATTCCCTGCTGAACTCGCGGAGCGAGGAGGCATCTGAGCCGACCACCTTATCGGCCTCTGGGATGAACACCCACAGCTCATCAAACTTCATCTTAGCGGAAGTGCTCCTGTGCACATTCCACGCCTCGCACGCATAATAAGCACGTGCAAGAGTAATCTTGAGCGTCGCATTATACGGCATCGCGATATAGGAGCTCAGGGAGCCCATCTTGCACCACAAATCAACGACTTCATGCGAAAGCAGAAGCGTGAAGAGGGCCGCG
>JAJZKF010000115.1 GCA_021804305.1 Microcaldota archaeon
TCTCGCCAGCTCTTTTAACCTGTTGTAATTGTCATTGCTTATGCAGTTACCATGCTTCGCCAAGACTCCTTCTGATTGGCTTGAGAGCCGATGCGGATATTACTTGCACCGTTTGGCGTCTTTCCACTTTCTTTCATGGCTTTAACCCTAATGAGAATGCGCGTGTAGAATGAATGCTGCCTGCTTGAATATTCTATAAAACTTACGCTTGATGCTAGATTGGGGATGGCATCCAAGCCTCTCAATGAAAATGGCTAAATATTTCTTATGAGAATTAGGGGCATGGCATTCAAGGTGATAGTAGACGGAAAGCCATGCGCGGGCAAGACTACAATTTCAAGGGGGATAGAGGCCAAGCTTCCCGAAGAATACGGCATAAGCACCCTTGATGCAAAGGCTTATGCCCTGGAAAAGGGCTTCCTTTCCGGGCTACTCAGGAAGTTTACAGAAAGCGAGGTCGACACTTACAAGGCACTAGCGTACTCAGCTGTGAGGCACACGCTGAGCTACCTGGCTCTTGAGGAGAGCGCATGGAAGAACAAGAGGAAATATGACGTGCTAGTGCTGCAGAGGTCGCCGTACTCATTCTCGTTCATGCTTGAGGCTGTGAAAAGCGTTTCCGGGGATGCTGGCAGCCATGAGATTTCAGGCTTGATGTATGGCATTGTGAAGGCTTGGGCCGCAGCGGTGAAGCCGGACCTGTTCATATACCTTACAGCAGATGTAGAGACTCTAAGGGAAAGGTTCAAAAACAGGGCTGAGGGCAGGGACAGGATACACGCAAGGATGATAGAGGAGGACGATTCAAGGCACATAGAGCTGCTTAAGGGCTATATGAGGGGCAACTTTAGGGTAATAGACAGCACTTCGAACATAGAGGAAAGCGTGCGCGCCGTGGCGTCATCAATATACCAAGCGTATTCTGAACGCAATTCAAAGATAAGGGCCGCGCCTGGCAAAGGCAGCACGGAGAAAGCCTGATTAAGCTAATCCGCGAGCAGCGAAGATATCTTATCTGCATAGCTCTCCTGCAGCTTTGAGTAGTCCGAGCCGTGTATCCTGTAATACTCCTCTGTAGGTATCGACTTATTGCCCTCTATGGATCCGCCTATGTTCATCTTCCTGTAAAGCTCTCTTACTGATTCCTCTGACGGGCCCTCTATCTCCATGCTGTATTCCAGCATCGGGAACTTGTCCAGCTCTATTGTGAACTCTCCAAGGGAGTATTCCTCGCGATAGTTCTCGAAGTAGTCAGATTTCGCCTCCGGCATGAGCCTGTGCACTATCTTCACTGACTTCTCGAAGTCGGATACTTCCACCTCGTACTCAAGCCTGCCTTCTATGCCTCTTCCCCTCTGCTCCTTCAGCGTTATCGTTGTTTTGGTGCCATCGGTCCTTACTCTTATCCACTTTGTATAGTACTCTCCGGATGCGTCATCCACAGGGTTGCTGACCTGAAAATTCATCCTCCTGAAGTTGTGCTTCCCGACTAGCTTGACACCCATTGATGCAAATCGCTCTCGTGAAGCCTCCGGATCAACACCGTAAACTGGCAGCTCTATCTCCTTCGCCATTTGATTACCATTGGCTTGCCTTCTCTATTTCCTGCAGGGCGGACTCTCTCCCGGACATTCCGCTAACCTTTGTCCACCTTCCGGGCATGCCGTCCTTGTTGTGCTCAAGCAGGTATGTCAAGTTGTCCAGGTGCTTCCTGTCGACGTCGCTTATGTCTGCATGGATGCTGTCGCCCTCAGGAACCGCTATTATCTTGTTGTCCACGCCCATCTCGTCCTTGACGTAGAACATGCCTATGGGCTTAAGCCTTACTGTGGCGCCAAGCTCGACTTTTGAGTCGCTCATTATGAATACATCAAGCGGATCTCCATCCTCGCTCATGGTCCCTTTTATGAAGCCGTAGTTGAAAGGCTCAGGCAGAGGCATCGCTGTCTTCCTGTGCACCTTCAGCCTCTTCTCTTTCTCGTCGTAGACGTGCTTTACATCTGAGCCAGCAACCATCTCCACAAATCCTTCTATATAGTCCATTATATGCACCAGTCAATTCCTTATGAAGCTTCTTATGCCGGACTTAGCTACAGCATCGTTGAGCATGTTCTCGGGGCTCTTCCCGAAGAGGAGCTGTATCTCAGTCTCAAGCTCCTCGTAGTTGAGCGGGACGTGCACTATGTTGTCGAGCGGCTTGTTGTCAAGCAGTATGTCGACTATTCCCATGCCTGAAGAGAATTCGCGCCTTATCGTTCCCGGGCCGGATATATTCGGGTCAGATGCCCCACGTACAGACCGTATCTTTGAGGCTGCGCCCTTCCCTATTATTATGAGGACTAGTATTTCCTTTCCCGCATATGCGTCTAGCTCTATCTGCTTTACCCTTCTGCCGAGTTCCTCCAACGGCAGCGAGGTCAATCCCGCAGCTTCTGCTCGCGCCCTTTGCTCCGGGCTTGCCATCCTTATTGCGCCAACAACCTTCTTTCCCACCTCTTCAAGCTTTCCTGGGCCCCCGTAATGCACTAGTATGTGCTCTTCAGTCCCTATCACCCTGTGCTTGACGGAAG
>JAJZKF010000116.1 GCA_021804305.1 Microcaldota archaeon
GGAGTCGGTGGTTGCGGCTGGAGTCGGTGCTGGCGGAGTCATTGCGCTTGCCGTCTTTGACTTAAGGAATCCTGAATCTGTGAGCATCACTATGACGCCTCCGCTCTTTAGGTCGTATGTCAGATATCCCTGCTTACTAAGCTTGTATATCCTAAGGGCAAGATCCTTGGGCCTTATGTTAAGAGTGTTCTGCAGCTCTAGCGGAAGCCTCTTGCCTCCAGATACCTGCACCAATACTGCATCGTCAAGGTTATCGTATGGTGATGCGGCTTTTGCGTCTGCCTCTGAGATGAGCGCCTTGCCCGTGTCAGTTATAGTGACGGTGTTTGGACCTGGATATGATGCTGAAAAATCTATCAGCCCCTTCTGCTTGAGGCTTCCTGCTATGTTTGATGCGTCGAAGAAATTTGCGTTTATCGCGCTTCCGAGCTTTTCAAGAGTGGTGTCAGGCCCTATGCTCAACAGTGACGCCAGGTCCATAAAGGTTATCTCGTCAGGCATTCTATCACTCAGATATTGTATAACTATATATAAAAAGATTGGTTGCACAATCTATCTAACTGGATTTTGTGATATCTTGGAGATTAAATTCCTTGGAGGTGCTGGAGAGGTCGGGCGTTCCGCCATGCTGCTTGAGGACAGCAAGAACCTGCTCTTTGACTATGGGATCAAGATAGAGACCCACACAGAGTATCCGATGCGCCCCGAGCGCGTCGATGCGGCGTTCATCAGCCATGCGCACTTAGACCACAGCGGATATGCTCCTGCTCTCTACAAGGACGGATTCCCAGAGCTTTTCGCGACTGCGCCTACCATGGAGCTTGCTGAGCTGCTAATAGAGGACTCGATAAAGATACACAAAAGGAAGCACGAACACGAACGCGTGACTAAATCGCAGCTCAGGATAATGATGGAGCGCTACACCCCATGCACCTATGGGAGGGAGTATGAATTTGACGAGTATAGAGTGTCGATGCATGATGCGGGCCATATATGCGGCAGCGCAGTCACGCTTGTTGAGAAGTACAGGACTGGAAAGAAGATCGCATACACTGGGGATTTCAAGGTAGAGCCGCAGCTTCTGGAGGAAGGAGCTGATGTTGTTAAATGCGACACGCTGATCATGGAATCGACATATGGCAGCAAAGACCATCCAAATCGCGTCGAACTATCGGAGAGGCTGGTGGAGAGCGTGAGGGAGACTGTGGACAACGGAGGCATAGCGCTCCTTCCGGTATTTGCCGTTGGAAGGTCGCAGGAGATGCTTGCGCTGATGTGCAGGTACGGGCTTATAGATATAACTTACATTGACGGAATGGCAAAGGCCGCAACTGAGATAGTAGAGAATCACTCGGAGTTCATAAAGAACGGCAAGCTGCTAAGGGATGCAATAAGCAAATCCTTATGGATAGAGAATCCGAGGAACAGGGCCGCGGCGCTTGAGGGAGGCAGCATTATTCTAACTACCTCAGGCATGCTCAACGGAGGTCCCGCTCTTGATTACATACAGAAGCTTAACAGGCACTCTAAGATCTTCCTGACAGGATACCAGGTGGAGAACACGAACGGTGATAGGCTAATGAAGGGGCTGCCGCTTGACATAGACGGAAGGAAGTATCATGTTAAGACGCCATTCGAGGTCCACGATTTCTCGGCCCATGCCGGCAAGACGGACCTGCACAAGTACGTAAAGGAGTGCAGCCCTGAGAAGGTGATGTGCGTGCACGGAAGCCCTGAGAACTCGTCTGCATTGGCTGAGGAGCTCAAGCTCGAGGGGTTCGATGCAATAGCGCCGAAGGTAGGGGACGTGGTAAGAATTGACTTCTGATGCGGCATCCCATGACCTACAAACGGCGTGCGGGCATTCGCAGCGGCCATGCAATAACTGCGCAATGAAAAGGACGTATTTATCGGTTTTTAGTTCTTCGAGAACCGGCTCCTGTTGAGATATTACATTCTCCTTATAACTTAAAAGTGCCGATTTGGATGATTTTTGCTGAATGCTGCTATTTTTGGCTTCGCTAAGCTTGTAGAAAAATAAGTAGGTAGTCTTACCTACTAAAAATAGTTAACTGGTTTAGGCTTCCTCTTCGAAGTCTGCTGACTCGTCGTCCGCAGGGGCAGCTTCCGCGTCGCCCTTTCCGGTTACCTCTATCTTTCCATATTTGCCTGTTGAGAGCTGCGGCGTTCCCTTGAATTCGCCAACATAGCCCTTGGATATCTTTACCTTGTCCCCTATAGCCACGGTGTCTATATCCTTACCCCACAGGGACATCGCTATGGTTCCGGTGTCGTCCTTGAGCGTTATGCTTGCAACATTGAGTCTCTTTCCATACTTGGTGATGACTTCCCTTGGTTCCTGTTTTTCCACTACCGTTGCCTCTAACTCTACATCTGATGCTCCTGCCTTTAGATCGCTTATATTCATAATATCGCCGTAATCGTAAGTAGTATTAAATTGATAAACTATATTAAGCTTCGGTTATAGTGGCACCATAACTTCCATATATATGGTGATTTGTGAGCAAAGTCCGGCTGCGCCAGGCTATCTTATTTCAATAAAG
>JAJZKF010000014.1 GCA_021804305.1 Microcaldota archaeon
CAGCTTTCACCTGAGTATGAGGATGACTGGAGTTCATTTGAAATGTTCCCTTCCATCCAGGAATAAGCTATGGTCCCGTTTTGGAAAAATAGCTCCGTGTTGTTGAGAGTGTTTGACTCGTACCCAGAATAGGCGAGCGCGTTAACGCTTATACGAAGTTGGGTATTTGACGGGATTGTGTAGTTTAGGTAGTTGTTAAGACCAATGCACACGTAATGCGCGATTCCTTGGGGAAGCGCAGGGGCCGGACAGAGATATAGGATATTGAAGGCTGCAGCAGCAGTATAATTAGCGTCCCCAAGGGTATTGGCTATCACCAGATAAGAGCCGCTGGAAGGCCCGAGATAGAACGTGTTCTCCGTGTAAAAAGAATTGTAAATAGCACCGTTTACGAAAACGTTTGCCTGAAGCTGATTATCGCGGGAGAGGATGTTTGCAGTCACTGCTGACGATGACGATCCGTTATAAAAAAAATCACTCGGGAAATAAGGCAGCGATATCGCAGGATTGGCTTTTTGTATGACTAGTGTTTTGACTGTTGCGAGGAGGCTATTCTGGTCAAAGGCATTTATGGTATAGCTCCCTGCGGCTTCTATCGGAAAGGAGTATGTGACCACGCCGATTCCGGATGCCACAGTATTTGAGCTCCCGAAAACTCCTCCGCTGATTATTATGGAAACTGTATTTGCAGTGCCGTAACCGGATGTTGAGGAGATCGTTACGGTATTTCCATAAAATGCCGCCCTTGGGGTAAAATTAAGAGTCGGCTGGCATCCTGATCCTGTACAGATAGTGTTTATGGCCACGCTGGGCATTATCCCGTTGGTAGGAGTTTCCCTTGTTCTGATCCATTTGTAGCGGATTGGATATATGGTCGTGGATCCGGAGGCGCTACCTTGCCAGCTACCCAGCAGTATGTATGAGGGAAGATCCCAGTTGGATGATGATTCTGATATGGTGTTCCCATAATTGAATTCGGACTTGATCGTTGAACCATACATCATTTGCGTAGAAACAAAGTATTGGTTTATAGAAGGTGTAAAACCGCTTAGAACGCCGCTTATGAGATTGCTGTCCGAACCAGAAGTGCCGGCGTAGACTTGCTGCTCTATTGAACCTGCATTCTGATCAAGATTGTAGACTATGTCTGAACCGCTTAATGCGGTGCCAGTGCCCTGCATCAGGCCCGACTGTGACGATCCGGATGATGAAGTATAGGCGATGAGTGCTTCTAGCGTGTCTGACAAGGAGTTGAACAGAACATTTGCGGAGTACACGGATCCTGAGCTCATGGATAGGCCATTGGTCAGTGCATACCCCGGAGAATAAGTTGATACCCATGAAGAATCTAGGCTGTTTCCATTGAAATTTTCATAGAATGCGAAGACGTTTGCGCCGTTATCGTACTCAGCATACTGCGAACTTAGCTGAGGCGCTTCCCCAACGACATTTCCATCAAGGAGATTGACAGTGTTTGAAGCGAAGCCCATGAAAATCATATTAGATGAAGATGCAGGAAGGAAGTTACCAGACATACGCAGCCAGTAGATCGTATTGGAAGATGAATACAGGTTTGAGGCTTGTGTTTCGTTAAGGAGATTGCCTTCGAGCCATGAGTTTATGATAGTACCGTTCTGATAAAAGAACTCGACATTCTGTAGATCGTTTGCCTCGTACTGCGCGTAGGAGAGCGAGTTTATTGAAAGCATTAGCTGGCCATTGACAGGGAAAGCAGAAGCCTGCGTGTTAGTCACATTTATCGGAAGATAATAGATTATTTTCGATGGAAGAGAGGGACCGTTCGCATTTATCATGGATAGGAGTAGAATGGAGACAAATGTTGACAGCACTGCCGCGTTCCTGGAAAGGATTGCCATGTTATCAGTAACAAACAATTATTCATCAGGTATTGTAAAAACTAAAAAGATATTCCAAAGTCCCGCTATGCATATAAATCTTCAGAAGGCATTTATAATGCAGCAGAAAGGCGGGGAGCTAGGGGTTTCCCGTACCGCAAATCCCCTTCAGGCGGGCCGTATGCTAGCAGAGTGTTATTGCAGTACAAAAGGACCATGCGGAAGCGCTGAAGCTCTGCCTTTGGCGGTGGCTTTACGTATAAACCGGGCCAGGCCGGAAGGAGCAACCCTAAGTGCATAGTGTGCGATGGAAGCAGCGCATGCGCGCAAAAAGCTATGCTCTGAAGATACAGGGCCGAGTGGATGCATGCCAACCCTTTTATATAGCAGTAATGCGATGCTAACTTCTGCTGCACTGTGCCGGGATCGCCTAGTGGTAGGGCGGCAGCCTGCTAAGCTGTTTGGCTAGAAATGGCCTTCGCGAGTTCAATTCTCGCTCCCGGCGCTTCTGCCCACAACATATGTGCCGGAAGCGAATTTGGTTGTTGCAGCACTGGAATCGAGGCAAAACTTGCGTCTTTATGTTAGTTCCAAAATAACAGAAAATATTAGTAAAACTGAAATATTTAGAATGATATATAAATAGGGAGCTCTATAATAATACCGTGTTAAGGTGTGTCTTCTAATTATATCCCACCCAAACCCACAACACCTTAACACACTTAATCCTTAACCGCTCCGGGCCAGAACAATTTGATAGAATCAAGGGTTCCGGAGACTGATTTTACTGTGATGTCCTCGAAAGTCCGGTTGCCGGTCACGGCCACGTGTATGAAAGTATCTGCTTCTGAGAAGGTAATCATGGCAACGCCAGAGATAGAAGACCTCCTTGCCAATGAGGATAGGCTACCGACATTCAGTATGAATTCCAAAACCGATGCTCCTGTGCCAAAGTTTTGGGTTATTTTTCCGGAGGTGAGATCGATAGCAGCGCCCCTTACCTCGTGAACTATCGCAGTGATGTTTACGGGTTCGCTCGTCTCTCTTCGCATGAGACGCGGCAGTTCGTCATGTAAAATATCGAAAACCGAGCTGCCGATTTCTGGATCTGCACTTTTTCTGCGCATGCCAGTTTCATAGCTGAATCTTCCGCCGTAACCACCGTAAGAGAGATACATCGAAGGAAACGGCTTCGTTTGCATTAGGACGCCTTCAGGAGTGCACCGTATCCCGACTGCCAAGTCGATAACTACGCTGTCCGAAGCGTGGTTTGCGGTATTCTGAGGGGTCTGCTTTTCTGGACCGGCCTGGTGGCCAATCTTTCGATCCTGTTGTATCCTTACCTCCCCACGAACATGATAGCGCAGGTAGGTTTTGTCATCCGAGTATGGCGCAGGGTAGATGTTGCGCACGACAGTGAGATCCCCTTTCAGTCCGCACGCCCTCATGGTATCTGAGATAGGTACTTTCTCCGTAGCACTCAGCAGAATGGCCTTAGCCACAGTATCCACTGTTTCGCTTCTTTTTCTTTCGCTCGGCATAGCAACAACCTAAACCTTAGATTATGAATGGCACTTGCAGAAATCGTTTGTCTGACAATCCTACTTTCCTTCAGCTGATATTTAACCTTTTCTGCTAGGCATCTCGGTCATGCCCAGCGATAATAGAGCCTGCCGTGCCTGTCCAAGTAAGGATACTTTTACAAGCAGGTAATCCTTGGAATAGGTAGAGAGTATCAGGAAGTCCAGACCCACTCCCGATAGTGCACTGCTTATGGCAGCCAGAAAATCCGACGTGCGAGAAGACGAAGCTGATGCAGGCAGAATGATCCCGTATCTTTCTTTGCCAATTTCAAGTAAGTCCAGATACTTCACATTCTCCTCCCTTGTCACAACTGTGATCTCGGTATTGTCTTTTGACACCATGAAATGTTCTCCGGAATCAGGAACGCTGTTCACTTTTGCACATACGTATGACCCTGCCTCTATAGTAAAAACTCCTTTTTCCAACGCGTTTGGGATTACTTTTTCTGATTGCCTCGGCCGTGTAAGATTGCCTAAAAGTCCGGATATGGCACTGTCATCTTTCTTATTGGTTGTGCTTATCATTGCATATGCCCTTAGTGAATAGGCTAGCGTATCTTTGTATACATAAAACCTGTTTTCAGTGACCCATCACCGCGCCAAGCAGTGCGTTCTGACAACTGCACTTGTTGGCCGCAGGAATGTCCCCTATGATGCAGGATACGAGCCTTTTTGCATTTTCTATATTGCCCGCGAATACCTCAGCTACTTCTCCAGCCGTTACTGCCTTTATCTCACTTTTGCCGTCAAGCCCTGCGTCATAATCGGTAACCATACCTATCCCAAGGTAGCATATTTCCCTCTCCCTTGCAAGAGTCGCTTCGGGATACTGGGTCATTCCTATCACGTCGAAGCCCTGCGCGCTGAAGAAGCGCGATTCTGCCTTTGTGGAGAAGCGCGGCCCGTTAATCACTACTATTGTGCCTGCATCGTGGTGTCTTATGCCTAGCCTGTCTGATGCCTCAGATGCTACTCCCCTCAGCTCAGGGCAGTAGGGTTCTGCCGCACTTATATGCGCCACTTTGTCTTCATCAAAGAACGTGTCCGCCCTCCCATTGGTCAGGTTCACATACTGGTCGAAGAATACAAAATCGCGAGGGGCATATTCCTCTTTTAGGGAGCCTATTGCATTTGTAGCTAGTATTCTCTTTACCCCCAGATTTGCCATAGCGTCTATGTTGGCCCGGTATGGGACTTTGTGTGGTGGGATGGAATGCCTGCTGCCGTGCCGGGGAAGAAATGCGACCTTCTTGCCGCACATACTGCCAAGTGTAATAGAATCGCTTGGCTTGCCGTACTTTGTCTCCACATCCACTTTCTTGGGATTCTCGAAGAGCGAGTAGAAACCTGATCCGCCGATTATGCCTATCTCTGCATCCATGTCATTGCCTCTTCCCTGGCGAATCGTGCGAGAGCTTTACCATGCTCCCTTCTGACTCGAGAAGCGCGGGTATTGATGAACTGTAAGGAAATTCTACTACCCCTATCTCAGTGACTATGGCTGAAACAAGGCTGGGAGGAGTCCGGTCAAAAGCAGGATTTATGACACCCACCCCTTTTGGGACAACGGTGGTACCTCCAAAGAGGGTCTCAACCTCCTGTGGCTTTCTCTGCTCTATGCGCACATCTGCGACGGTATGAAGAGGGTCTATGGTTGAAGTGGGTGCTGCAACATACATTTTTACGCCGAGCTCCTTCGCCATCAAGGAGAGACCGAATGTGCCTATTTTATTGTAAACAGTACCGCTCTCCTCCGAATAATTTCCAAGAATCCTGTCTGCACCGGCCCATACAGCGGTGGCCTTTTCCTCACGCATCAGGTGGCCGGCCATATTATCCGTTATAACCTGCACAGGTATCCCGTCCTTCTTGAGCTCCCATGCCGTGAGCCTGGCTCCCTGATAGAGAGGAGCAGTGTATGTGGTAAGAACCCTAAACCTTACACCGTCTGCCCAGGCCGCCCTCATCGGAGCAGTAGACGTTCCAATCCCGTCACATGCAAGCGTACCGGCATTACAGACAGTGACAAGCACATCGCCGTCGTGGATTAGAGTTTTCCCCTGCTCCCCTATCTTAACGGTGGCGGACACGTTATCGATTTGTATATTCTTTGCGCAGTCTATAGCTGCTGCCTTCACATCCGGGGCACTGCTTCCTTTTCCTATCTCGGAGCGTATTACTTCTTGTATCTTCCTGACTCCCCATCCGAGGTTTACAGCGGTTGGTCTTGCGGCTGCAAGGAGATCTCCCTGCTCTATCGCATTCTTGAGTATCTGATCGTTTGAGTTAGGGGAGTTGTTGGCAACCATGGCGGTGCCGTAAGCTCCCGCCTCTCCCAGTATTGGAGCTCCGCGAATCTCCAGGCCCTGAATGGCAGTTATAAGCCTATGGAGATCTTTTGAGGAGGTGTACACCTCATTCCACGGAATCCTGGAGTTGTCAAGCCAGACTATCTCTTCAGAAACGTCATCCCACCGTATAGGCACTACAAACGTAGCTACATTTGACATTGTACCTTTTCAATAATAGGCATGGGAAGATATATAGTTATTATTGGAGCACAAGACAAGGGTATGGATGGAGAGAGAGTCAGGACTGCCGGAGAACAGATACTGAAGGCGGTGCGAAGGCTGTACGATAAAGGCATGATAGATACTTTCTCGGGTAACGTTAGCGTGAAGCTTGATGAGGACACAATCCTTATTACTCCGGGAGGGAGCATTTCGCAGGACGGATATCCGTTGTCAGGAGACAAGATAGAGATAACGCAGGATGATCTAGCGAGGATAGATATGCAGGGAAACATTGTAGACGGCAAGGCAAAACCTTCATCGGAATGGAGGATGCATGCGGCTGCATATAAGGTACTTCCGAAGACGCGCGCCGTTGTTCATCCGCATCCTGTCTACACGCTCTCAATATTTGACGCGTATGCAGGAGATGAAGAAAATGCCGAGAAAAGGACTAGATTAGGGCTGGAGGGGCTTAGAAGCGCACTGGATAAGATGGAAGAGCCCGAATATTACATTGGCAGAATAGGAGGCGTCGGAAGGCTGAAGAACGGTTCTGACGAGCTTGCGAATGGCGTTGCTGCTGAATTAGCGAAAGGAGCAACGGTAGTTGTACTTGAGGCGCATGGAGTCACCGCTGTAGGGCCTACCCTTTATAAGGCGCTCGGAAGAGCCGAAGCGCTGGAGATTGCAGCAATGAAAAGGCACTACTCACTCGTCACGCAGGCTGCAATAAATGCATCGTATGGCGAGCCGGAAAGGACTAGGAGGGTTGGCACTTAGACTTCCAATCATCTGGGATCCCGCACAGACAATTCTTCGGGCCACTAGTTTGTATAAGAGGAACATGAAGCGGTTTACTGATGCGGATATATTGGGCGATTGACTGACCGTTTTTAGTATATATAGTTTGCTGCTTAAGGGTAATGCATGGCTGATGAGGATAAAGAGAACAAAGTAAAGGAGATAATGCGCAGGAAGGAAGAGCACATTGGCATATGCATCGAGAAGCCTGTCCAGGCGCGGCGGGTTCGCACTCTTTTTGACAAGGTACACCTAATAAATAACTCGCTTCCGGAGATAGACTTTGATGAGATAGAACTCGCTACTTCTTTCCTTGGACACAAGCTCTCCGCGCCGCTGATAATAGGAGCCATGACGGGAGGAGCAGAAAGCGCCAAGACAATAAATGGGAATCTGGCAAAGGCGGCAGAGAAGCTGGGACTCGGCATGGTAGTGGGAAGCCAGAGGGCTGGACTGTATGACAAAAGGCTCGGGGAAACCTATGCGATATCCAGAATGGCAGGGCCGAACATATTCATAGGCTCCAACATAGGCGGTGCGCAAATTTCTGCAGGCTTCTGTCTTGATGATGCAAGGAAACTGGTGGATATGCTTGATGCTGATGCCTTATACGTGCATCTGAATCCTGCGCAGGAAGTTGTTCAGCCCGAAGGGGATATGAACTACAGAAATGTGCTTCGCGGAATCAAGAGCTTCGTTGAAGGCCTTGATGTTCCTGTTGTTGTGAAGGAGGTTGGATTTGGCATATCCGGAGAGGTTGCCAGGAAGCTCGAGGAGGCGGGAGTTGGAGCGATAGAAGTAGCAGGCACAGGAGGAACAAGCTACGCTGCTGTTGAATATTACAGGGCCAGGGAGATGGGGATGAAGAGAAAGGAGAGGATGGGGGAACTGCTCTGGGATTGGGGAATACCGACTGCTGCTGCCGTCTATTCGGCCGTCAGGAACACCAAGCTTCCGGTGGTATCTTCCGGAGGCATAAGAACGGGCATAGATGTCGCAAAATCCATAGCAATGGGAGCCTCTGCATGCTCAGTTGCATGGCCACTCCTTAAACCTGCCGCAGAATCTGCCGAAAAAGCGGAAAATGCTCTCAGCGACTTGATTTATGGATTGAAAACTGCCATGTTCCTTACAGGCAGTAGCAACATCAAGGAGCTCGGGATGGCGAGATATGTTGTGACAGGAGATCTCAAGGAGTGGTGCGATCAGCTGGTATAGCAAACGCACCCTTCCTCATTCCTAAATCCCTTGCTTGCGATTGTCACTCCTGAATGGTCCGCACTGATTATACGGGTTTATACTAGCGGAGGCGGCCCCGAGCAGGACCTCAACGCCGGCAGCAGCAGTAGCTAACATCATGCCTTTTCCCTTTGCGTCTTTCCCGTCCCGTATGAAGTACATGCCGGACATAAGGCTTGTGGGAAAGACAGCCAATGGAAGGGTAGGAAAGACGGCATGGACATGTATCGTGTCCAGAGAGAACGCTCCCAGGGAGACGATAGTACCAGTCAGTATCATCGCTTTGCCCCAAGTTATCTGTACATGTCCTTTACGCAAAAGCTTCGCTGCTTCTAGTGAAAGGGATACATTCGGGTTTCCTTCCACAGAGGCTCTGGAGACATTGAATCGCAACATGCTTTATCACTTTTACCTGCTGCCATTTATTGCTTTTGGCGGCAGAAGTGTCCCACAGAACATGATACGCACAGACAGTGCAGTTTAAATAAGATTTAGGCAATAGTAAATTCATGCGAAGATATAAGTCAATCGTTCTCTCGGGATTGCCGTTGGCAGGCAAGTCAGTTCTGGCAAGGGCCCTTTCAGAAAAGTACGGGATGGGGGTTTACTCTGTTGGAGACATATGGAAGAGGAAGTGGAAGGAGAGACATCCTGACGATAAGATGGCTTTCGAGGCGTTCTGGCAGGGGACTTCTGAAGAGGAGAATGCTGCCGAGGACAAAAAGGCGAGAGAAACATTCGAAAGAGGAGGAGTCGTAGGGGATGCGAGGTACTGTGCCATATTCGGGGGAGATGTGGGACTCAGGATATTTATTACAGCTGAAATTGACATCAGACTTGAAAGAGCATTTTCCGTTGAAAGATACAAGGGTATGGATCCGCAGGAGATGAAGGATACGCTTAGGATACGTGAAGCCGATGAGTCGGTCCTAGGGCTCAGGCTATACAGCAAGGATTTCAGGGAGCCGGGACATTACCACATAGTATTGAATTCTGGCATGCTCTCTCTTGAAGAGGAAGTAGCCGCAATAGATAGCCTCTTTGAAGCAGATTGATAAGGAGTTGGCCCGTACGTCTTGTTTGCGTCTCGATGCAGCAGAAGGAGTTGTGGTATTAAGTTCGGGCGCGGCGGGATTTGAACCCGCAACCTACAGCTCCGCAAGCTGCCATGCTATCCAAGTTGCACCACGCGCCCATACCTATTGCTTTATATATTTTTATCAGTTATCAGTATTAGTCTTGCTTAATTATATAATGCTTAGTTAGATGATCTGATGCCACCAATACAGAGAGGTAAAGTCTGCTCGTCATGCGGCAAGCTATCTGACAAGTACGTTTCGTTCAGATGCCCCAACTGCAATGACCAGACGATAATAAGATGCCATGACTGCAGAAAGACTCATACACGGTATAGATGTGCTAAATGCAATTTTGAGGGACCATGATGGGAAGCGTAGCGACTGTTTTCAAGGTGTATATAGAGAGTGGCAAGGAAGGCGATGTCAGCAAAGAAATCAGGGAAAAGCTGAAACCCAAAAACATGCAGGTCGAGGATGTTGCTTTCGGCATAAAGGTGGCGAAGGTTCTCTTCGTTCACGAGGATACCGAAGGAAGCAGCAGCTTCGAAGAGAGACTTAGGAAAATAAGCGGAGTCAATGAAGTTGAGGTTGACGACGAAACCCTTCTTTGACTATTCCTTTTCCTTTATATCAAGGGTTTCCAGTATTCTCTTACGCAGGTCGTACGTGCGCACAAGATGATTATTAGTGTCAACGATATACGCCTTTCCGGAACCTATCTTCACATCACTCGGTTCATAAAGGCCCAGCTTGTCGCATTCTGGATCGTCGAACCTGCACATCGAATCTGATTTTGCGGAGACGAGAGTAGATACTCTCTTGCCTGCCAGATCTATTGCTCTTATGGAGTTATTGTACGTATCCGCTATATATACGGATCCGCCAGATGCGTGCACCCCCATCGGGTGCTGCAGCCTTGCCTCAGGAAGGCTGCCGTCTTTATTGCCGAATACAAAAAGGCCGAGGCCTACAAGGGTGCTGACAAAGCCCTCCCTGAGCGAGATGGAGCGTATTGCAGATGCTTCGCTGTCTGCCACATAAAGCTCTCCGCCATCTGCCGAGATGCCACTGGGCTGCGCGAAAGACGCATCGGAAACATTTCCATCGGCCAAGTTCTCCCTGCCATTTCCAGCCTTGAATGTGAAGCTCTCTGCAGAAAGGTCATAGCCATAGACCTGGTGGGCGCCGGCCATCGCAATGTAGAGCATCTCCCCTGACGCTGCGAGATCCCACGGTGAGTTTAGGGAAGCTTCGCCGCCTTTTGTCCAGACTTCAGGCAGGGATGTTGATTGATTGCCCGCACCGGCTATCGTTGATACCGTTCTTGAAGCTAGGTCTATACGGCGTATTTTATTATTGGAGGTATCAGCCACGAAGAGTAGATCATTGTCCTTCCAAAGCACGCCCTGGGGCTTTGAAAAGGAGGATGATTGGAAATCACCATCCGCATTTCCTGCAGAAATTGTACCTATCTTCTCAGTTATCCTTCCCGTAGCGGTTTCCACAACCAATATGCGGTTGTGGTTCGAATCGCTTATCGCAAAGAGCTTGCCGCCTGGCGCAAATGAAAGCTTCCCGGGGTAAAGAAGTGTGCCGCTGCGCGGCTCTGGAACGCGCGCAATTTCGGGAACATTGCCGTACAGCGTCCTGTCCCTGGAATATTTGGAGATCAAGTAATCTATTGTGCCGGATAAAGATTCGAAGCTCGTCTCTCCGGCTTCCCTATGAACAACCCTGCCGCTCGGGCTTATTATGACCAGGGTGGGCCATGCACTCACCCCGAATGCACGCCACACTCGCATCTCATTGTCAACCAACACGGGATGGCGCACCCCATACCTTGCCACTGCGTTGCGTATGTTCTCTTCGTTCCGCTCATTATCGAACTTTGCGGAATGCACCCCAAGCACAACCACATGCTTGCCGGCATACCTCGCTTCTATCCTCGAGAGTACCGGAAGCATGTGTATGCAGTTTATGCAGCAGTAAGTCCAGAAATCAAGTATCACTATGCTGCCTCTGAGCTGCTCAAGTGAGACTGGTTTTTCAACGTTTATCCAAGCCAGCCCTTTTGGAAACTCAGGCGAACCCAGTGCCAATCCTGCCATATTCGCGTCCCATCTGATCAAATGAAAATGCATGAGTTATTATCCTTTTGTACAAAGGCATATGCCGTTCGTGCTTTATACGAATTTCGCAATTATTCTACGAAAAAGAAAAGGTATAAATAATTTGCCTTCTGATTAAGTCGCTTGTGGAAGGTGACATGACTATGGCCGGAATAAACAGGAATTACGATAAGCTCAGCTCCAGCTATCTCTTTGTCGAGATTTCTAAGAGGACAAAAGCGTTCGCAGAGAGCCACCCGGGGATCAGGATACTGAGGCTGGGAATAGGAGATACCACAGAACCTCTGACGCCTTCGGTCATCCGGAGTCTGCATCTTGGAGTAGACAAGCTGGCGGATCCGAAAAGGTACACAGGATACGGAGATGAGCAGGGAGACGCAAGGCTGCGCGGCGCAATATCGGAGTTCTATTCAAGGAGGAAGATAACGGTATCTCCAGAGGAGATATTTGTAAGTGACGGTGCAAAGCCTGATGCCGCCAACATACAGTCAATATTTGAGCAGGGTAGCATCATAGCGGTCCAGGATCCCGCATACCCTGTGTACGTTGACAGCAATGTAATTGCCGGGCGCACGGGTCTTTCCAAAGGCGTTACGTATGACGGAATACTCTACATGCCATGCACCGAAGAGAACGGGTTCTTTCCTTCCCTGCCCGAGAAGAAGGCGGACATAATATACCTATGCAGCCCAAACAATCCCACAGGAGCCGTTGCAACAAGGGAGGATCTCAGAAGGTTCGTTGAATATGCAAGGGAGAATAAGTCGATCATAGTGTTC
>JAJZKF010000117.1 GCA_021804305.1 Microcaldota archaeon
ATATTATTAATCTGAAAAATAGTTTTGTGCGAATTTGATGACCAGGGAGATCAGGATAGAGGACATGGATGATATACGCGCCGCCAAGCAGTACAGGAAGGCCGTGGGATCGGCCCGCTCCGCGGTGTACATAATATTCGCGCTAAGTCTGCTTACATTTGTTGCAATAGCAGCACTCGCGATGTACAAGGAGGGAGTGAATGCCTTCGTGGAGACTTTTGAGTCTGTAAACTTGCGCTATTTCGCCCTGGCGCTTGGGATAATACTCTTCAGCTACACCATAAGATATCCGAAATGGGCGCTCTACCTCAAAAGGCTCGGGGTGAGGATACCGCTGTGGAAGAATTTTGTCATATATATGTCGATGTACTCCATGGATGTTACTCCTGGGAGGTGGGGCCGTGCCATAGTCTCTTATACGATGAATAAGCTTTCTGGAGTGCACTTCGCAAGGACCTTCCCCGCTGTCGTTGCCGACATATTCACCGACTTTTTGGGATTTGCGGTGATAACAGACGTTGCGGCGATAGCTGTTGGCCGCTTCGTCTTCGTGGCGCTGCTAATCACGACGATTCTCATGGTGCCGTTCTTTTTTGTTTATGTCCAAAGGCCCTTCGATTACGTGAAGAGTAAATTCGTAAAGTACCGCAGTCGGTGGGGCGCGCTAAGGCGCCTTGATGCAATCTTCTCTACGGCGACGCTCTACTTCAAGCACAACAGGAAGCTTGGATTTGGGACATTCGTCTATTCAATGTTGATTACGATACCAAGCATGTTCCTAAACGGCATGGCACTATATGTCACAATGCTTGCATTTGGAATCCCTCTTAATTTCTCGCAGATACCGATAGTCATGTTCATCTTCTCGTCGTCGCTGGTACTTGGGATGGTGACAGGCATACCTGGAACCCTTGGAGTTACCGACGCCGCGCTCATCGGACAGCTGCAGATATTCTTTCCTGCAACTATAGGCCTTTCTGCGGCTTCGGCCATAACCATCTTCTTTAGAATAGCAAGCGTGTGGTTCGTGCAGGGATTCGGCCTTGTGGCGCTCATATACACGATGAGGTACTGGAAGGACTAGGAGAATCGCTTAACCGACTCCTCCTCCGCAAAGCTCATCTGGGATGGCACTATCATTGAGAGTATCCTGCCTGACAGGTCGCCAGCTAGGCTTTGGATCCTTGAAAATTCTATATATTTTATAGACTGGGATGGCCTTCCGATATCGGCAAGTATGAGAACCTTCTTTTCGGGCGCAAGTACGCCTTTCTTGTCGGCCATCTTGATTATCTGTGCTGCCTGCCCTATGGACATTGGTGCTGTTCCTTCTGGCTGGTTGAGATCGAATAGGACAAGCGTGTGCTCCTTGTTTGCCAAATTCTTTGCAATTACGTCCATAAATGAGGTCGGCTTGTAGTGCTCGCTCCAGAATGGGACAGTGGTTGTTGGGCCGAACTTGTAGATGTCAAGGCCACTCTCGCCTATGCCTGCCGAGAATATTGAGGATGAGTGGAACACTCTTGTCTCTATCCCGCGCCGTACGGCCTCCTCTAGGATTATGTGGTGGGTGGTTGCTACCAGCGGGTCGCCTATAACAAGTATTGCGACATCGAGCCTTGATGCGTCTTTTATGGTATCGGTCAGCTTCTCTTCCATATGGCTGCGGCCGATTGGGATAATCTCCTTCCCTATGGCGTCGCTTATGTATTTGAGGCTCTCGCTGCTGGTTATAGAGGTGTATGTGTCCGCGTATACTATCTGGGCATTCTTTAGGAATTCGAGGGCTTTTATCGATATGTCCTTTGCATCAAGACCTATTCCCACAAGCGCGAGCATGAGAACCTGACCTTAGTCCTTTATTCCGTCAGGTGTTATCTTTATCACGGCCTCACCCTCCGGCAAGTTGGGAGAGTCCACGAGCCGTACTATCCTCTTGTCCTCCTTCGACTTTCTCATATAGAGCCGAGTAGTGGCAGCATGCGCGACTATGTTTCCTCCCACAGGCGTGGTCGGATCGCCGAAGAGTATCGCCGGATTGTCCATCACCTGATTTGTTATGTATACAGCAAGATCATAGGTATCGGCCAGCTTCTGGAGTTTGTGGATGTGCATATTGAGCTTGCCTTGCCTCTCGTTGAGCGCGCCCCTGCCAACGTACTCTGACCTGAAGAGTGACATTAGCGAGTCTACCACTATAAGCTTCACGTTGCTCTCCCTGACAAGCTTGTCTGCGCGCTCTATTGCCAGTATCTGCTGGTCAGAAGTTGTGGCTCGCACAACAAGTATGTTTTCCAGAGTAGACTTGGTGTCCATCTCTGCTGCCTTGGCTATCTGCTCTATCCTATCTGGTCTGAATGTGCCTTCCGTGTCTATGAATAGCGTCTTTCCTCCAAGCCCGCCCTGCTCTACGGGCCTTTGGACATTGACCGAGAGCTGGAAGCCCAGCTGCGTCTTTCCTGAAGCGAACTTGCCGTAAGCCTCAGTTATGGCGTTGGCTTCTACGCCGCCTCCCAGAAGCTCGTCTAGGCTC
>JAJZKF010000118.1 GCA_021804305.1 Microcaldota archaeon
ATAGCACTTCTGGGTGATGAAAAGAGCGCTGTTGCAATAAAGCAGAGGATAGCTGAAGTGATAGCGCATGAACTTGCGCATCAATGGTTCGGGGACCTTGTCACAATGAAATGGTGGAACGATCTCTGGCTTAACGAGAGCTTTGCCACTTTCATGAGCTACAAGGCCATGGATGCAGTATTTCCGGAGTGGGACATGAAGACCCAATACTTCGACGACACCATAGCTACTGCATTCTCCGCGGATTCCATCAAGTCTACGCATCCTATAAGCGTTCACATAAGCACTCCCGAGGACATAGAGAGCATATTTGATGAGATAAGCTATGAGAAAGGAGGTACGGTTCTACACATGCTGGAGAATCTTGCAGGCCCGGAAACTTTCAGGAAAGGGCTTCACATACACCTTAAGAGACACGCATACGGCAATGCAACGAAATATGATCTGTGGAAGGCTATAGCCGAGGCATCGAAAGAATCGCACGGCGGGGTCGACATAACCAAAGTGGCAAACTACTGGATAGACGAGCCCGGGTATCCTATTGTGAATGTCAATCAAAAAGGGAAATCCCTGGAACTGGAGCAAAAGCGCTTCATGATACTCGAAGAGAGGCTTCCAAAGAGGCAGGTATGGCCCATACCAATCTATTATATATCAGAGAACAGGGATAAGCCCCAATTCACGATGCTGAGCAAGGAGAAAGGTGCCATTGCTCTGCATGGCACCGGATGGGCAAAGCTCAACTACGGGCAACATTATCTGTATAGGGTCAGGTATCCCCAAGCCATGCTTGCAGCCCTGGGCGAGCAGATAGAATTAAAGCGCATAAAAGGAACTGACTCCTGGGGAGTAGAGAATGACCTATTCGTCCTTGCCAGGTCCGGAAGGATTACAATGAACGAGTACTTCGACTTCCTGGAGAAATACTGCCTTGGCGATATAGATTACCCCCTCAATATGGGAATATCCTCGCATTTGGGATGGTTTGACCTGATGCTTACAGGAAAGGAGGAGCACGGGAAGGTCAATGCACTGATGCTAAAATACTATGGCAGGATTGTTGACAGGCTCGGCTGGCAAAAGAGAAAGGATGACGACAACATAACTGTCATGCTGAGAAGTGCGGCCATCTCCTCTCTTGGAAAGGCAGGGCATAAACCTACCATAGAGAAGGCAATACGCCTTTATGAGAGGTTTATGCGCGGCAAGGCCATAGAACCCGACATCAAGAGCGCCGTAATAGGCATTGCCGCATGGACTGGCGACGAAAAGAGATACGATCAGATGGTAATGCGCTATAAGCACGAGAAGGCTCCTGATGACAAAAGGAGGTTCCTCCAGGCGCTGGGGATGTTCCGTGACAACGCACTAGTAACCAGGAGCCTTAAGTTTTCATATACAAAGGACGTAAGGCTGCAGGATGCGTTCCTGCTTCCCGCCATGATCTCCAGCAATCCTGCCGGAATGGGAATGATCTGGGAATGGACAAAGGAAAACTGGCAATTCCTTCTCAAGAAACACGACGTAGGTACACACATGATGGACAGATTCGTCGAGAATCTCTCGTCTACCTGCACCACCAAGCGAAGGAAAGACATTGCCGCATTTTTCAGCAGGAAGGATAACGTTAGGGGGGACATAAAACTTACAATCCAGCAGACACTTGAAAGAATTGACGCAAATATAAATTTCATGAAAAAGAACGGCATAGAATAAGTATGTCAGAATATGCCTGGATCCAGCTCTTTCCCGAATAGCGCATCGATCCTGAATACCCTGACCCGATCGCCCTGCCGCAGGTTTATCTCGTAAAACGGGATGAATGCTTTCCGTACCGATGCTATCTCTGCAAGCGGGAACGCCGTGCTGATAGCGTCCGATATCCCTTTCTGCAGGAGACGTTCCCCAACAATGTCGCAGCTATCAATAACCCTATCTACAAGCTCCGGTTTTCCGTGCAACAGCAGGCGCCTCCTGTCAGGAATCTTAATCGTGTTACCCTTTATAGAAATAATATTGTAATCTTCAAGCCTGTCTATGGCCTTGAATGCTGCTGCCTCCGAAATCCCATTCTTCCTGGCAATATCCTCTATATCAGATGCCTTCCTGCCGCTTATAGCTGCAAGTAGCTTCTTCTCCGTATCGTTCAGCCTCGCCTTCCTGTTCGATATCGCCTCCCCGCGCCGTATCCCGTCAGTCAGGGCGAGCGCATTAAGCTTTCCGTCAATTATGACATAGCGCTCCTCGAACTCATTTCTTCTTCCTGTAGGTATTCTCAGCATTGCTATGCATATCGGAATGAACTTCTCCCTTATACTCTCCAACGCTTCCACCCTGCCTCCGAAAACAAGGAATCTCCTCTTCAGTAGCCTTTCCGCATACCCCCGCGCGAACTCTTCCCCTACGGTCTCCTTAACGACCTGTTGCATGGCCTTGGCATCGGTCTCAGTCTTTATTGCAGTCGAACCGCCTTCAGCAGCAGGACCTATATCCCTTATCAATGCCCTTACATCGACCTTCCCGTGCG
>JAJZKF010000119.1 GCA_021804305.1 Microcaldota archaeon
GAGGGGTGCAGCATGTTTGAGGCTTTTCAAAGCCCGAAGATGCAGAGAAGGATTATCTCCAGGAGCTTGCGCTGTATTGGCTTTTCAGCGGCAGGATGTCTAAGACGCTCATATTCAGGGGCGGCACCTCGATATCGAAGCTCTGCGGTTCAGGCAGGTTCTCAGAAGACCTCGACTTCATACTGGAAAATGGCGCAGATGCGGGCACGATCAGCGAGGGCGTAAATGCGGCATTAAAAGGGATATCGCTGCAATACGCCGTCGAATCGAAAGCGGAGAGATACAGGAACATGTTGAAATACACGCTGAAAGTGCGCGGCCCATTATACATCGCATCGCACAACCTGCAATCAGTACAGACGATAAGGCTTGATATAAACCTGTTTGAGAGGCCGCTAATGAAAATCAGGCAGGCTTCGCGCATGCCTATATATCCGGATATAGCGCCATACGTGATCAATTCGCTTGGCGAGGAGGAGCTCCTTGCAGACAAGATAAAGGCGATAATGGAGCGCACCGAGCCTGTGGCGCGAGACCTCTACGATGCATGGATTCTATGCGCCAAATACGGCATCAAGCCCAGCCTCCAGCTTGTGAAAAGCAAAATGAGGCTCTATGGCAGATATGAAAATGAAAGCTTTTCACTAACAAAGCTTAAGGATCGCATAAGCCGTATAGGCGAAATATGGGATAAGGAGATGCCTAGATTGATGAAGAATGCGCCGAGCTTTGCTGTTGCCTCCGAAAGTCTGCTCGAAGCTCTGCCAAAGGAGGGCAGCCGGGCATAGATTCCAAAAAACCTGGAGCCAAGCATTGGAGGAGCAGGCTTCTTGGAGCCTGGAAAAAGGAATCAATAAATATTTTGAACGTGCATAATGATTTTGGGGTTGTTAAACCCTGATGAGGTTTATTATGCATATTTATCACACTATTTAAGGGGTTGAGCATATGGGAAAAATACGAAGCATGATATTAGCGCACAAGGATAGGAAGGAGCAGCAGCTGGAAGCGGCAGCCGAGCAGGAGCGCAAAGAGCAGGAAGTAGTTGGAGAGCAGCAAACGCAGCCCAAAGGCAGCCATGCGGGGGCAAGTGTGAGCATAGAGGACAGAATCGCAGAGGAAAATAGGTGGCTCGAGGAATCGCAGAAGCGCATACGCGCGAACGAGAAGGAGGAAGAAGCACGGGATCCGGCGAAGTATGCTGCATACCGCAAAGCAATACAGGAAAAGGAGAACTCGCCCGAGTATGCCGAATGGCTTAGGACTAGGGAGGAGATAGAGCGGGTTGACCGCATAAGGCGCATCGCTGAGAGGGATAAGAACTTAAAGGCCGAGCAGGAGCGCAAAGAGCAGGAGGATAAACGGATAAAGGAAGCTATCGAGCAGCAGAGGAGAGAAGAAGCACGGCAAAGTACATTGGCAAGGAGGGAAAAGGAGAGACTCGAAGCATTAGCTCGTGAACGAGACTTTAGTGAGTATCTAAAAAGAGATGAAAGAAAGCAGAGGGAGAAGGAAATAAGCGAAAGAGAAAGCAATAGGAGGAAAGATGAGAGATTCGAGATGGAAATGAAAAGACTTAAGTATATATGGGATTCAATGCTTTGAGGCGATAATGCAGTATCGCTTATCCTTGGCCTAAGTCCCCACCGGTTGGCATCTGGCTTTTTAGCAGCACACAGCAGTGTCCTTATTGAGCAGCCCGTGCTACGGAAGCATGTTGTTTATAATACAGGCGAACTTTTTATAATGCTTCGCTGCTCAGCGCTCTTGGGCGCGCCTTGACCTTTCTATCTCGCTGATTGCTGAATCCCTCCCTGCGATGCCGCTCACCTTTGTCCACCTTCCTTCCATTCCATCCTTGTTGTGCTCCAGCAGATATGTCAGCTTGCTGATGCGCTCCTCGCCGATTTCGCTTATGTCGGAATGCGAGCTGTCGCCCTCAGGCACAGCTATTATCTTGTTGTCGATTCCCATCTCGTCCTGGACGTAGAGCATCCCTATCGGCTTGAGCCTTACTGTTGCGCCGAGCTCTATCGCGGAGTCGCTCATTATGAATACGTCGAGCGGATCCCCATCCTCGCTCATAGTGCCCTTTATGAATCCGTAGTTGAACGGCTCAGGCAGCGGCATCGCTGTCTTCCTGTGGACCTTGAGCTTCTTTTCCTTCTCATCAAAAACGTGCTTTATGTCAGATCCGGCGACCATCTCAACGAATCCTTCAACGTAGTCCATTGCATGCACCTTCAATTCCTTATGAAACTTCTCCTCCCGTTTTCGCTAATCAGTTCTCTGAGCATGGCGTCAGGGCTCTTTCCAAATAGAAGTCTGGTCTCGGTCTCAAGCTCCTCGTAGTTGAGCGGCACGTGCACCACGTTGTCAAGCGGCTTGTTGTCAAGCAGTATGTCTACTATGCCCATGCCTGATGAGAATTCGCGCCTTATTGTTCCTGGGCCGGATACCTTCGGGTCTGATGCGCCCCTTGCGGACCTTATCTTTGAAGCCGCATCCTTGCCTATTATTAT
>JAJZKF010000120.1 GCA_021804305.1 Microcaldota archaeon
TCTACCTGCTCCAGTGTCTGGAAAGATTACCATAAAGGCAAAGGAGGGAAGCACCGTAAAGGTCGGCGATTCGCTTGCATCAATAGGCGGTGCTGAGATGCAGCAGGAAATAGGGCCAGAACAGGATGCAAAGCCTGCAGCTTCACAACCTCCAGAACAACACGCCGAAGCCAAGGAGATACTCGCAACGCCCTCTGTAAGGAAGATGGCAAGAGACATGCACATAGACCTGTCAAAGGTAACTGGAACAGGCCCTGGAGGCAGGATTCTAGAGAACGACCTGAAGTCGCACTCAAGCCAGGGAAGGGTGCCCCCCAAGTTTTCTGAGGTCCTTGAGGAGCAGCACGCTGAGGAGGTGGAGCGCGTGCCTATGTCGCAGACAAGGAAAGCGATAGCCAAGAACATGGAGGCGTCATGGACCATGCCTAGGGCTGTCCACGGAGACGAGGCTGATGCAACCGCGCTCTTCAGCGTAGTGTCAAAGGAGAAAGAAAAAGTAAAGGAGCAGTTCGGCGTGCATCTTACTTTCCTGCCTTACATAATCAAGGCAGCGATAGAAGCTCTCAAGGAGCAGCCCAACTTCAATGCAAGCTATGACAAGGACAGGCAGGAGATAGTAAGAAAGAAATACTACAACATGGGACTTGCCGCAGAGGCAGACGATGGCCTAAAGGTAATAGTCATAAAGAATGCAGACAGGATCCCCATACTGGGCATCGCAAGGGAGATACAGAGGCTCGCGGGAAAGGTCAGGGACAGGACCATATCCGTAGACGAAATGCGCGACGGCACGTTTACTATAACAAACATAGGGAGCATAGGCAGTGGGACATGGGCTGTGGCTGCAATCAACCCGCCTGAGGTGGCGATACTTGCGGTAAATGCGATAAGGGATGTGCCGGTAGCATCCGGCGGAATGGTAAAGATAGGGAAGGTGCTTCCATTCTCAATCACATTCGACCACAGGGTGGTTGACGGGTCAGAAGCAGTAAAGTTCGGCGCTGTGTTCAAGAGATGTATAGAGGATCCTGATTTTCTTGAGATGCTGTAACTCTCTCTCATCGGCTTTAGCCGCGGGCAGTTTACCCCCACATGCATATGCTTCCAAGAAAAGCATGGGGCGCTGGAATAACCAAGTACGAACCAAGAAAGTTCCTCTATGGATCCGGAAGCGTGGAGCCAGCCTCAGAGGCAGAGCTGCTGGAGGCGGCAAGAGTTATAATGAAGACCCGAAATGATCCTGAACCGCAAGTAATTTTCTTATTTTTCAAATCCCAAATCAAAGACTGTACTGTCAGGTATGTATTTTTAGACTTAGTCAATAAACCTTTAGTGCAGGGAAAGGATGTTTCAATGGTGCTGAATACTTCCCAGAAAGCTAGGCTACTAATTGCGAAGAATATACTCATGTCCATTATTGAGGTAAAGGCGGCCAAAGAATACTGGACTGACTGCAGTAACTGGGATAAAGGCCATATAGACGGGCGGGCGGAGGTAAAGCTGAGATAGAAAATGGTGCATTCATGGTAATGGGTTCCCTTCCCGAGCAGGTAGATATTGCAGTGATAGGCGGCGGCGTCGGAGGTTACGTGTCTGCAATAAGGGCAGCACAGCTTGGCATGACCGTGGCGCTCGTGGAGAAGGAGAAGATGGGCGGCCACTGCCTCAACTACGCCTGCATCCCATCCAAGACATTGATCCACATCTCCGACATTTTCTATTCAGCCCAGCACTCAGAGAACTTCGGGATAACAGCAAAGGACATAAGCATTGACGCAAAGAAGATGCTTGAGTGGAGGATGGGAGTCTCAAAGAAGCTGGAGGACGGGGTTACATTTCTCTGCAAGTCAAACAAAATCGAGATGATAAAGGGAACCGCAACCTTCCTCAACTCAAACAGCCTTCAGCTCACGGATGGCGTGTCCCTTTACTTCAAGAAGGCGATAATAGCGACAGGATCAGAGCCTACCCAGATGCGCGGATTCGAATTCGGGGACTCCATCGTTGACTACAAACAGGCGCTGATGCTAGACTCCATACCAAAGACAATGGCAATAATCGGCGCAGGGTATGTTGCCGTGGAGATAGGCATGCTCTATGCGAAGCTCGGTACAAAGGTGTCTATAATAGCAAGGTCAGACGTGCTTTCAAGGTTTGACAAAGATGCTGTTGATGTTCTTAAAAAAAGAATGGCGGAGCTCGGGATAAAGGTCTATCATGGCGCAACTCCCCAGTCCCATGATGATTCCTCCATCACACTTTCCTCTGGAGAAAAGATCGAAAGCGAGATAACCGTAGTCGCAGTCGGGCTTTCCCCATACACCCAGGGGCTGGGCCTCACCAACACCATGGTGGAGCTCGACCAGAAAGGTTTCATAATAGTTGACAGCCAGATGAAGACAAAGGATCCGAGCATACTCGCGATTGGCGACGTAATAGGAGAACCAATGCTTGCCCACAAGGCAATAAGACAGGGGGTTATCGCAGGGGAGGTTGTAGCAGGCCAGAACTCGGC
>JAJZKF010000121.1 GCA_021804305.1 Microcaldota archaeon
CACCCATACCTATGAGGTTGCTCCTATGTATCCTTTCGTATCCCTTAGCAACTACTGCCTTCACGCCAAGTAACATCGGGCCCTTTGCAGCCCAGTCCCTAGAGCTCCCCGAGCCGTACTCACTGCCGGCTATTACAACCAGAGGTACAGATTCGCCTTTGTAAAGCATCGCAGCATCGTATATTGTCATCTCCTTCATGTCAGGATAGTGCAGGGTATAACCACCTTCCTTACCATTCATGATCCTGTTCTTTATCCTGTTATTTGCAAACGTTCCGCGCATCATCACTTCATGATTGCCCCTCCTGGTGCCATAGGTGTTGAAGTCCGCCTGAGCCACATTGTGCTGCAGGAGATACTTGCCTGCAGGGCTGTCCTTTCCTATTGCACCGGCCGGAGAGATGTGATCAGTAGATATCGAATCGCCAAAAGCCGCAAGCACCCTGCCCCTTTAATTGGCATTATCTTCCTCTTTTCTGACGGATCGAAGTGGTCAAAGAAGGGCGGCAGGCGTATGTAGGTACTCTCCATGTCCCAGGCATACATGCTGCCGGTAGGCGATGATAGCCTGCTCCAATACGGATTGACATTTTCTATGCCGTGTCCGTACTCGCTTTCAAAAAGATCTATGCTTACCGACTTCTTTATCGCCTCGGATACCTCTGCATTTGTCGGCCAGATGTCCTTTAGATAGACGTCATTGCCGCTTAAATCCCTGCCAAGAGGCTCGGATGAGAGGTCTTTGAGGACGCTTCCAGCTATCGCGAACGCTATGAGCATTGGTGGGGACATTAGGTAATTTGCACGCACGTCGCGGTGTATCCTAGCCTCGTAGTTCCTGTTGCCCGACAGCACTGATGCAACAACAAGGTCGTTGCCGTTTATAGCATCGCTTTGCTTGTCTATCAGCGGCCCGCTGTTTCCTATGCATGTTATGCAGCCGTAGCCTACAAGCCCATAGCCTAGCCTTGCAAGCGGTTCGACAAGTCCTGCGCGTTCAAGATACCTCATCACGACCCTTGAGCCTGGGCCGAGGCTTGTCTTGACCTTGCGCGTATCGACCTTAAGTCCCTTCTCCAGCGCTTTCTTGGCCAGTATCCCTGCCCCTATCATTACCTCTGGATTGCTGGTATTGGTGCAGCTGGTTATCGAGGATATGACCACATCGCCATCGGATAGGTCAGTTTCATATCCGTCATCATACCTAAGATGTGCCTTCTTTATATCCTTGTGATGGGAGATTTTGACATTGTTTGGCCCGGCAGCGGCGCTTTCAGAAGCCAGGCGATTATAATCATTTCGTGTGAGTTCATCAAGGACCTGGGCTGAACTGTCATTTTTCAGGAATGTGTCCATGAAGTTGGATCTTACGCTTGGAAGCGGGATCTCCTGCTTTGGCTGGCTTGGCCCTGAAACGCATGGCACTATGCTGCTTAAATCAACGGTAATTGTGTCACTGTATTCTACCTTACTATAGTCTATGTTTAGCATTCCCTGCTCCAGGTAGTATCTTCTCGCAACTTCAATTGCCTCCTTCTTCCTTCCAGTCATCTCCATGTACCTGAAAGTCTCCTCGTCAGGAGGGAAGATGGCTATAGTTGCGCCATATTCGGGGCACATGTTGGAGAGTGTTGCCCGATCTGGAAGAGATAGCGATTCCAGACCCTCGCCAAAGAATTCGACGAACATGTTGACAACTCCTTTGTTCCTTAATATTTTAGTAAGCGTGAGTGCAAAGTCCGTAGCAGTTATCCCGTCCCGCAGTGATCCAATTAACTTCACGCCAAGAACTTTTGGAGTGGTGAGTGCAACGGATTGCCCAAGCAAAGCGGCCTCGGCTTCTATTCCTCCCACGCCAAATCCCACTATGCCCAGACTGTCAACCATAGTAGTATGCGAATCAGTGCCTACAAGAGTGTCTGGGAAGGCTATCTTCTTGCCGTTGATATCCGAGACTGTCACGCACGTTGCCAGATATTCGAGATTGACCTGGTGGCATATTCCCGCGGACGGCGGGAATACCCTAAAACCTTGGAATGCGCTGTCGGCCCACTTGAGAAGTGCATATCTCTCCCGATTCCTCTGCATCTCCTTCTCCTGATTTATTTGAAGCGAACTTGGAAGATTGAAAGAATCGACCTGAACTGAGTGGTCTATTACAAGGTCGACAGGTATCACGGGCTTTATCTTCTGCGCGTCCTCTCCCATCGTGGTGAGATACTCGCGCATTGCTGCAAGATCCACTATGGCTGGCACCCCGGTAAAGTCCTGCATTAGAACCCTTGAGACCTTGAAGGGCACGTCCCTGTCCGAAGGATCCTTCGGATTCCATCCTGAAAGAAGCTCCACGTCATCAAGAGTAACCTCCGTCCCGTCAAAATTCCTAAGGAGCGATTCTAGCACTACCCTTATCGAGAATGGGAGCCTTGATATCTTGTAGCCCATTCCTTCGAGCTTTGGTAGAGAATAGTAGGATATTGCACTTCCATCGGCTGACCTGAATTC
>JAJZKF010000122.1 GCA_021804305.1 Microcaldota archaeon
AAAATCAGCCATCTCATCTCCCAGTATTTATTTTCCAATAAAAGTTATTAAACGTTGAGCTAAATCTTGTGCTGCGCCGTCTATGCCAAAGATATTTATTATTTGACCTCTATAAACAAACCATGGCGACCATGCAGACGGAACTAGTGGTAGAGGTAAATACCAGTTCTGACATAATAGACCTGGTCAACAACGAAGCCACGTGGAGGGACCTACTTCTGGACCTTGCAGAAAAGAACAAGCTGGATCCATGGAACATAGACATCATAGACATCGTCGACAAATACATCGACACCGTAAAGAAGCTCAGGGTCCTCGACCTGAGGGTTCCGGCAAACATAATACTTGCCGCAGCCATACTCCTTAGGCTAAAGAGCAACTACATAAGTCTGCAGGACTATGCGGAGACAGAAGAGGCGTCGCAAGCCGGATTCGAGAGGCCCAACATAGTTGTAGATACGCTTAATTTCAGGCTCAGGCTGCCACCGACAAGGAAGATATCCCTCACCGAGCTCATATCCGCGCTTGACGAGGCCATGAAGATAAAGGAGACCAGGCTCTCCCCGTCGGAAAAGCCATTGCCATTCATTCCAATAAAGCTGGAAAACTTCGACATAGAGGCGGAGACCGAGAAGCTCTATGACATAATGAAGGAGAACGTCGACAAGAGCAACATGGTGACCTTCTCGTACCTGTCCAGGCTCTCATCGATAAACGATCCTCTGCTGGGGCTCTTCATACCTCTCCTCTTTCTTGCACATAAGGACAAGGTAACGATGATACAGGAGAAGTTCTTCTCGGAGATAATAATCGCGCTGAAGTAGATTTGATGGACGAGAACTCGGAATCCAAGAGGCTTATAGAAGCCGCGCTCTTCATGTCGCCAAATGCAATGAGCATCAGCGAGATATCAACGGCTACTGGCATAGCCTCGCCAGGTCTAATAGAGCGCCTCCTAAATGAGCTTGTTGCCGAATATGAGGCAAAGGACACCTCCCTCAAGATAATGGCCATAAGCGGCAAGTACATGTTCAGTCTGAAGGACCAGTACGTATCTAAAGTAAGTTCGCTAGCAAAGGGCCCTGACATAAGCAGGGGCGCCCTAAGGATACTTGCATACATAAGCAAGAACGAGGGCGTCTTCCAGAGCGATCTTGTCAAGTACTTCGGCTCATCCACCTACGAATACATGGGCGAACTCGAGCAGAAGGAGTTCGTGCAGACGCACAAGTACAAGCGGACGAAGAAGATAGAGACCACGCCTAAGTTTAAAGAATACTTCAGCGTATAGCCTTATCATGGAGCTGATATTCATCTACGGCCCTCCTGGGGTAGGCAAGCTCACCGTCGCAACCGAGCTGTCAGGGATTCTTGGATATTTTGTGTTCCACAACCACATAGCAATAGATCTTGTCAAGTCCATCTACGGCAATAGTGGCGCACGGACGCAGGATATGATAAAGGCAGTTAACCTTGCCGCCATAGCTACGGCTGCCAACCTGGAGAAGAGCATGATATTCACCTATGCAAGGCCAAATGATCTGGACTTCATAGGCAGAACTATAGATATCGTGGAGAGCAGTGGCGGTCGCGTCATCTTCGTCGAGCTAAGGTGCAATGCAGGTACCCTTCTAAAAAGGATATCCTCCAGGAAGGGCTCGTCATTCAGCAAAATAACCGAGAAGAAGGAGCTCCTTGAGTTCAAAAGAACTTTTGGGCCGTTCAAAAGGATAAGATTGCAGCACAGCATCAGCGTAAACACGTCGAAAATGTCGGCCGTTGCTGCTGCAAAAGCAATAATCAAGAAGCTGCATAGTGAGAAAGACTAATACTTTGGATGAAGCTCGTCCACCTTCTCCTTGGCATTCATGTACATGGCTGCTGCGAAGAGATAGGATGATAGCCTATTTAGGTATGCCATGGCCATGTTGTCTATCTTGTAGTCCTTACCTGCAGCCAGGACCCGTCTCTCCGTCCTGCGTGCTATTGCCCTGGCAAGGTGCATGTGCGCCGAAGCGGCGCTTCCGCCCGGAAGCACAAATTGTTTGAGTTCCGGCGTCTTGGAGTCAAGCTCCTCTATCGCAGTCTCGAGCTCTTCCAATGCACTCTTCTTTATCTGCGCCTTGTCAATCCTCTGGCCTTCTGCCGAAGCCAGATTAGCCCCTAGAATAAACAGGTCGCTCTGCACTGACCTAAGCTGCCCCAAGACTCCCGGATCCTTAACGTAAAGCAGTGCAACTCCAATTGCGCTATTTAACTCGTCAAGGTCGCCAATGGCCTCGATTAGCGTATCGGTCTTTTTGACCCTACGGCTGGAGAGTATGCCCGTTGTACCGTCATCCCCCTTTCCAGTGTAGTATTTAGTCAAGGATTCACCGATATATTATTCTATCTATCCCTAATTATTTTAATCCCTACGGGCTCGTAGTCCAATGGTAAGACGTCGCCTTCACACGGCGGAGACCGGAGTTCGATTCTCCGCGGGCCCATTATCAAAATCTCCG
>JAJZKF010000015.1 GCA_021804305.1 Microcaldota archaeon
GGGATTATCCTGTTTATCTCCTGCAGCGCCTCCTCAGGGGCCTGCAGTTTTGAGGCGTCGCTCCTTATTATCAGCTTTTTCTTCACGACTGCAGAGATGTTCCTGACTATATTTTCGTCGGTGTATAGCGCGGAGATGTTCTTGACATATATTGCTATATCAGGTCCTTCGTATACCGACTTGACCAGTTCAGCCTCAGCAGGCATCAACTCCTCGATTTTCTCAAGCAGCTTCTTGTTTTCTTGTTGTGGCTTTTCTTTTTCTTCTTCCAATTAATCACAGAATACGTAGAATTTTGGTAAATGTCGCGGGACTTATTTAAGGTAAACCTGTTTGGTTAACTTATGGTGCAGGATTATTTCAGGAACTTCTCTGCCTCTGGTCCATAGTACTCCTTGTAGCCTGCTTTTGTTATCACGGCTATCCTCATGTTGTCACCTGTAGCTGCGTTCCTCTTCATGGCTATCTTTAGGGCTTTGGCAACGTGTTTTATCATCTCCTGGGTGGACTTGCCTTTTTCGTACACGTTCTCAAGGTATCCAATGGAGTAGCTTGAGCCGCTTCCTAATGAGTAGAAGTCGGCGTATTTCAGTGACGCTCCTGAAGGATCCACTATGAATATCTCTGGATTGTCGTACGTTATCCCTCCTACTATCATCTCTACCATGTACGGCATGTACTTGTTCTCCTGCATTATGAGCGCGAGCAGGGATGAAAGTGAGGTTGGGGTCAGGCCTTTTGACTCGTTCATTGAGTACATGTCATTCTGCGTCTTGAGCAGCTTGACAAGATATTGTGCATCCCCGACATATCCTGCTATTGTGATGGCTACAGTATCATTTATCTTGAATAGCTTTACAGTGTCTGTGCTGCCTATGTCCACGTTAGGCATGAGCGTTGCCCGTGAATCTGCTCCGAGTATAACGCCGTCGCTGCACACCATGCCTATGGTCGTCGTTCCTTTTATTACTTTTCTCTGTGAGTCTGAATTTTCCATATATTGCACCTTATTTCCTCTAGTCGCTAAGGCAGGAAAATAATACCTTAAGAAATCAAACAATGATTAAGCCACCGTTACCTATAAAATACTTATTGGCTTCGGCGGGCTCAGCGTAAGCAAATGTACGGTGTACCTTAGTTATCTTAACTTTATATACCTTTCCTATGTGCGTGTGGGCGTTCCTTATGAACACAGGCATGTCAGACAGTTCCTGCACCCTCCCGATTCCCTCTCCGTGCGGGCTCTTCGCGTTCACTCTCACTTCGTATAGTTCTCCCTCTACTAGTTCTCCCATGTCAATCCCCATCTTAACAATTTAACATATCTCGCCTTGATATGAGACTGCTTCCCTGATAAAAATCGTGGCTTATATATTTAAATCTTCTGTACAAGCGACTTTGCTTATAAAGCCTGCCCATAAACAACTAATTTATTAGTGAGGTATGGTAATAGATAGTTCCAATGGAAATGTTAGATTTTGATATAGTCATCCTTGGGAGTGGCATAGCTGGATTCTCTGCAGCCCTGCACGCCTCCATGGCCACAAAAGAAAAAGAGAGGCCCCAGATAGCAATTATATCAAAACTGCACGCTATGAGGAGCCACTCTGTTGCAGCAGAAGGGGGGATATCCGGAGTTCTGTACGCTGGGGAAAACGGCGACTCCCAGGATATGCATGCGTACGACACGATAAAAGGGTCGGACTACCTTGCAGACCAGGATGCAGTAAAGGTGCTTGTAAAGAATGCGCCTAGGGAAATTAGCTTCTTCGATCACATAGGAGTTCCCTGGAACAGGGACGCAAGGGGGAGGATATCTGTTAGGCCTTTTGGGGGGATGAGCATACCGCGCACAGCGTTCGCGGCTGACAAGACAGGCTTCTTTATGATGCGGGCCCTTTATGACGAAATACTCAACTTCCAGAGCATAAAGATATTCAATGAGTATTTTGCTACTTCGGTAATAACCCACAAGAACAAGTTCCTTGGAATATCTGGATTTGACATGGCAACCGGAGAACATAAATTCATCCGTGGAAAGGCAGGTATAATAGCCACTGGTGGGGGATCGCGCATCCACGGATTCACCACAACATCCTATTCTAGCACAGGAGACGGCACTGCGCTCGCATACAGGGCTGGAGCGTCGCTCAAGAACATGGAGTTTGTGCAGTTCCACCCGACTGCGCTGGTGCCAAGCGGCATACTGATAACTGAGGCGGCGCGCGGAGAGGGGGCTTACCTCCTTAATTCAAAGGGCGAGAGGTTCATGGAAAGATACGCAAAAAGCAAAATGGAGCTCGCTCCAAGAGACATAGTATCAAGAGCCATAATAACAGAGATAGAGAACGGCAACGGGGTAAAGGAAGGCAAAAACGGCTTGGAGCATGTGCATCTTGATCTCAGGCATCTTGGGGACAGGATCATTGACCTCAAACTACCGATGATAAAGGACATAACCACAAAGATGCTCGGACTTGATCCCGCAAAGGAGCTCATACCGGTAAGGCCTGCAGCACATTTCACAATGGGCGGAATAAACACTGACATCTCTGGGAGAGTCATCAGCTCAGAAGGCAAGGCAATGGAAGGACTGTGGGCCATAGGAGAGTGCGCTTGCGTGAGCGTTCATGGAGCAAACAGACTAGGCAGCAATTCGCTAAGCCAGTGCGCGGTTTGGGGAAGGATAGCTGGAGAGGAGTCTGCCAAGTTCGCGGGAACGCACAAGATGGAGTACCTCAAGGAAGGGGAGATGCGGGCACAGGAGGACATGGAGGAGGCACAGCGCATACTCCGCTCTGAAGGAAAGAACAATCCTTATGACATAAGGAGGGAGCTCAATGAACTTATGGATAAACACATGTACGTGTTCAAGACAGAGAGAGGAATCGCACAGGCAAGGAAGGGCATTGCAGCACTCAGGAAGAGCTTCGGCAACATATACCTGCAGGACAGGGGGAGGAGCTACAATACAAACCTCAGGGACGTGCTTGAGATCGGAAACCTTCTGGACCTTGCGTATCTGACTGTGGAATCAGCTGCAGTGCGCAAGGAGAGCAGGGGTGCGCATTATCTCAAGGAATACCAGAAGAGGGACGACAAAAACTGGCTGAAGCACACTGTAATTGCAAGATCAGGAAGCGGGGTTAAAATAAGTTACATGCCAGTGAAGATAGACGGATGGAAGCCTGAGGAGAGAAAGTACTAGTGGTTGCATGGAAAAGAGGCTATATGATATGCGCGGGAAGCAGGGAAACATATCAAGGCTCCTTGGTTTTGACGGAGAGGCCTTTGTGCACATGCTTTCCTATAGAATACTCATCTTTGCGGCTCTGATAGTCGCAGTGTTGCTCGCAATCAGCCTTGCCTATCCAGTTTCACCGGGTATTACAGCACTACAGCATGTAGGCATACTTGTCATCTGGATATTCTTCATCCCTCAGGTTTTTGAGACCTCCAAGGCCTTCGCAGTCATACTCTCAAAAGGCGTTGCGTGGGGGAGGCTGAACAAATCCTACATAAGTTCCTTGCCAGATTCTGATAAGAATATCGCAAAAGTTTACGCGGCTATTCCAATACTGGCCATTGTAGTGTGGATTGCTGCATTTGCATGTGCATGCGTGGTGTTTATATGAAAGACTCAAAATTCATGTCGTTGCTTTACGTGTCTATGGCAGGAATACCCGTACTTATGATAATCTACCTTGTTGCAACTGCATTGGCCATAGCAGTTGCACAACTTGCTTCGTTAATCCTCATTGTAATTGGATTACTGGTGTTCGGGATAATCGGTTTCTTTGACGTCTATTACTCAAGGCCCAAGATGAATCCTGCAAATGTGAGCATGGAAAATGGGGAAACTACAAGAGTCGATGCTGACAGAACAGAAGGCAGCAGAAAGGTCACCTTTACTGTGAAGAGATTTGACAGCACAGATGCAAAATTCCATGAAGATACGTACGTAACCAATGCTGACAGGTATTCTACGGTGCTTTCCTCGCTTTTAGACATAAAGGAAAAGGGCGATGGCACGCTATCGATGAGATACAGTTGCAGAATGGGAATATGCGGCTCATGCGGTATGGTAGTGAACGGCAAGCCTGTACTCGCGTGCGAATGCAATGTGCTCAACAACCTCAAGGACGACGAGATAAAAGTAGAACCGATGCAGGCGCATCCTCTGCTGAAGGATCTGGTTACGGACTTTGACGACTTTTTTGAGAAGCACGCCTCTGCAAAGCCCGGCCTTTTCAGACAGAACTCCAGGGAGAAGTACGATGCAAAGCGCATGTACATACAGAGTAAGAAGCAGCTTGACAAGTTCCTTCCTTATTCATACTGCATAATGTGCGGGCTATGCATGGATGCCTGTCCGGTAGCAAATACCAACACAGAGTTTGCAGGACCGCAAGCACTGTCACAGGTATATAGATATCTGCAGGACAGCCGGGATCAGAAGAGAGAGATAAGGCTTCAAGATATAGACGTGATCTCTGGAGCATGGGGATGCGAGTTCGCCGGGTCCTGCTCTGAGGTGTGCCCAAAGGGAGTAGACCCTGCATCAGCAATACAACTCCTTAAGGCAGAGATAATGAAGGACGCTATTTCAAAAGGCGAAGAAGTTGATTGAATGGAATATAGAATAGAGAAAGACGCGCTGGGAAATGTGAGGGTACCTAAGAATGCTTACTATGGCTCGGATACAGCAAGAGCAGTTGAGAACTTCCAGATATCGAAGCTTAAGCTGCCTGACGAATTCATAGTCATGTATGCAGTTGTAAAGAAGAGCGCAGCGATTGCCAATGTGAAGGCGGGCAAGCTTGACTCAAAGAAAGGCAGGGCGATAGTAAAGGCGTGCGACGAAATAATAAAGCATGGTAGATTCCTCGACCAGTTCGTGGTCGACGCATTCCAGGCAGGTGCGGGTACCAGTACGAACATGAATGCCAACGAAGTAATAGCAAATCGGGCTATAGAGATACTCGGAGGGAAAAAGGGGGACTACTCGATAGTGCATCCTAACGACCATGTAAATATGTCGCAATCAACCAACGATACATTCCCGACTGTAATTAGGGCCACCACGTATCTTGAAATAACTCGAAAGCTCATACCTACAATAAAGAAACTTGAAGCAGAGCTCAGGATGAAATCGCAGGATTTTGACAGAATAGTGAAGATAGGCAGAACGCACATCCAGGAGGCTGTGCCCATGACACTTGGAGAAGAGTTTTCGGGATATCATGGAGCGGTTAAGCTGGCGCGGGAGCGCATTCGGGAGACTGCAAACGGCCTTCTTTACATACCGATTGGAGGCACTGCAATAGGCACAGGAATAAATGCAGGGAAGGCTTATGTGAAGAATTTCATGCCAGAATTCAATAGAGAAACTGGGGCAAAATTCAAATCGTCCGTTAATGTTTTTACAGATACATCAAACAGGATAGCAGAGATGGAGATCGCCTCTGACATGGAAGGACTGGCAATAGTACTGACCAAGATATGCAATGATCTGAGACTGCTTACCTCTGGGCCTCGTACTGCGATCGGAGAGATTCTGCTTCCAGCCGTGCAGCCAGGCTCATCGATAATGCCTGGGAAGATAAATCCAAGCATGGTGGAGATGCTCAACATGGTTTGCCTGCAGGTCATGGGAAACTCAAAGGTTGCAAAGGATGCTGCCATAGGAGGCCAGCTCGAACTCAACGTGTTCATGCCGATAATGGCATTTGACATTCTGTGGTCCATAGAGATACTTACAACAAGTATCGATGCATTCACGAAAAAATGCGTCAAGGGAATAAAGGCCAACGAGCAGAGGATAGGCTCGCATCTTGAGATGGACCTGGAACTCGCCACTGCGTTAAACCAGCACATAGGATACAGCAAGGCAGCAGAGATAGCGAATATTGCATACAAGCAGGGCAAGAGCATAAAACAGGTATGCATAGAGATGAAGGTCATGGACAGCAAGAAACTGGATGAGATACTAGATCCTGATAACCTGGTGTAAACTGATGCCACACGGACTTGGAGACGCCTGGTATGACATACGCTGCGCGTACTCAGACATACCTGCGGTGTACGACAGTACAAACAGGATTATCTCGCTGGGCATGGACACGGCATGGAGGGAGGACGTGGTGTGCATCGCATCCCACCTCGTCAGGAAGGGGAGGAGAGAGCTCGTTCTAGACGCCGGATCAGGCACAGGGGCAATGTCAGAGATTATGGCTGGCAAGACGAAAATAACGCCTGTTCTTTTTGACTACTCGATAGCAATGCTGAAAAAGGCAGGAGGGAAGAAAGAAAGGATACAGGGAGTCTTCGAGGCCCTTCCATTCCGTGACTCCACCTTCGACTGCATCCTGATGGGATTTTCGCTGCACGCAGCACGGGACATGGAGAGGTCGGTTTCTGAGCTGTCCAGGGTCAGCAGAGGGGTGATTGCGATAGTCGGATTTGGTAAGCCCGGAAAAGGACTGAAGAGAGTTGCCGGAGAGGCGTACCTTAGATACGCGATTCCGGCGCTTGCCTCGCTAAGCGCAGGGAAGAGGTCTGCAAGCTATCACAACATATACAGGATATATGAAAGGCTGCCTGAAAACCAGGAAACAGCGCGCATCATCTCCAAGGGATTCTATAAGATTATGTTCAGGGAGAAGGCATTAGGCACGATCATACAGTACGTCGGGTCGAAAAGGTAATGACATGAAATCATCCACTCTTGGCATGCTCGCGTGCCCAGATTGCAGAAGCTACAGGCTTGAGCTGCGCATTTTCAGGAAGGGCAGAGGCAAGCGGAGCCTTGACATAGAGGAGGGAGTGATAGCGTGCGCAAGGTGCAGGCAATGGTATCCGATAATAGACTCGATACCTAGAATGCTGCCTTCGTACCTCAGGGAGGATTATTCGGACTTTATTTCCAGGAATCGTGATAGGATTCCATAGCAGCTGTACATACTTCGTATGCAAGCTGGGCAGTTTCCCGGCAGCATCATGCTGGATATTTATTTGAGGAGCACCAGGTTTGCGTATGACGTAAGATCTGCAGCGCAGTCTAGCCTGTCAAGGCTCCTTGTCGCAAGGTGCACATATTTTTGATTTATGGTCTTTGCCTCTGCTATAGCCTGAGCTTTCCCCATGCCTCTGTGCTCCATCAGGGTCTTCACGATATTCGGCCTGTATTTTCTCAGGTCCGTGCCGTGCTTTCTGGTCTCCAGCCCCAGAGCGTCGATTATATCATCCCTTATCTGGAAGGCGATGCCAAAGTTGTCCCCGAATGAGTACAGATTTCTCTGAAGCCTGCTCTTTCTGTATGCTGCAACTATGCTCGCAGAGGTTCCCAGCAGGGACGAGCTCTTCAGGTGCGCTATCCTTAGATATTCCTTCATGTTGGGTGTCTGCCTGTTCCTCTGCCATGCATAGTCAAGCGCCTCCCCAGCGCACATCTCCATGGCTACTTTTGACACCATGCCTATGACCTTGGGGCCGTATTCGGCTGATTCCTCAACAGCCTTGGAGATCAGGGCGTCGCCTGCTATTATCGCCCTTCCTGCCCCGTACTTAGCGTGTACAGTCATCACTCCTCTCCGCACCAAATCACCGTCGATTATGTCGTCGTGGATCATGGACGACGTGTGAAGCAGTTCTACGGCAGATGCGAGCCTGACAAAGTTGTCAGGGACTTCGCGTATAGCAGCTGCCCCTGCGAATACAAGCAGCGGCCTGAGCATCTTTCCTTTCGTAGACAGCAGGTGAGATGCAGGCGCGGCAAGCTCGCGGTTTATGAATTCTGAGCGGGCCATGGATTCGAGTCTTGCCTGCGTTTTTCTCATCCCCACGGCTATTCTGCCAGACAGTTTAGGGTATACCTCGATGTACACGGCACCAGCAAGTTACATTATTTATGTACAGGATATTTATACATGAGCATGACATGCATGCAAGAGCGGCCTGAGTACATGGAAACCCCGGTTTCGAAGAAGGACAGGAGATGGTTGTACGTAACCATGCCTGCAAACATAGCCCTAGGCCCGGCCTCCACTTTTATAGCGCTATACATACTAGGCTTGGGTGGCAATGTAATAGAGGTGTCATACGCCATAACTCTGGGGTACCTTGTCGTGATACCTGCATCGTACATGTGGGGTAAAGTCAGTGACTTGTACAACAACAGGAAGGCACAGATATTCATATCGTATGCCGGCACAGCTGCAGGGCTTGGGATGATATACTTCACGCAGCAGATATACCTGGTAATAGGGCTTTACGGAGCTATCTTCTTCTTCAGGAGCGCGAAGAACGCACCGCTCAACCTGCTGGTAATGGAAACCGGGAGCAAAGGTACCTGGGCTAAGGGATTTTCAAAATACCAAATGATAATGGGCATAGGCACCTCGCTTGGGCTTGCGCTTTCAGCTGTGATAGCAGGGCTATCTCTGCTCAGGTACCTCATGCTGCTTCTTGCAGGAGCCTCTGCAATCTCTGCTGTCCTTGCGCTGAGATACGTGAAGGGCTCTGGGAAGAGCATGAGAAGCACTGCACTGCTGAAAGACATGGCACTTATGTTCTCCAGAATGATGGTAGAGCCGATACTCCCGCTAAGAACGGCCAGCCCGAAGATGCTGCGGAGGTGGCTGTCGCGCTACGTGGCACTGAAGAAGGTGTCGAGAAGCTACGTGTCGATGATATTTGCCGGGAGCTTCGTTTTCTTCCTTGGGACATCTCTGTTCAATACTGTGTACGCTGCAGGCCTTGACTCACGGGGCCTTCCTGGATCTCAGATATTCGTAATCTTCTTCATAGCCCAGCTGGTCCAGACGTACGCATTCATATACGCAGGTAGGAGGCTTGCAAAGGACAGCAAGAAATGGCTCACATCCAGATCTCTGGTGCTTAGGGGGCTCTCATACGCACTGATAGGAATCACCTTCTTCGTTCTGGCAGGCACCCAGTTCTTTGGAGTTGACCTTATACTTTACCTGCTGGCTGGGGGGCTTGCCTACTCTCTTTATACAGTGGCATCCAACACACTGCTTTTTGAAGCTATGAACAAGATACACAGGGGCACAACGCTCGGGATGTTCTCCGCAGTAACCGGGGTGGCGATGCTGGCAGGTGCCTTGGCCTCTGGATACCTTGCTTACTACATCGGATATGGGTATGTGTTCATGGCCGCCGGCGCGCTTATGCTTCTCGCGTCTGCAATGTTTGCATACCTGCCAAAAAGAATGAATATAGTATTCAGTTGAGCCTGCGTCGCAGCGCAGGCAGGATGCAGCCTCGCTTTATCCCAATCCGCCTTGCAACGCCTGCGTTGAACTCAAGGACGTACTTGGCTGGAAGAGAGGGGTTGTATGTACCGCATCCCATGATTCCGCTGCACTGGACTGCGTTTTCCATGATGTCCACCACCTTTCCCGATGAGTCTGCCCATATTATGTCTATCGGGAAGTTCATGTTGAGCATCCATATTCCGTATCTTGATTCCCGCCCGAATGAAAACAGCATGCACTCGTTGCTGCGCATGGAACTCCTGTGCATGAGGCCGAGCGCCTGCTTCAGGAAAGAATCAGCGATCATGGCAGAAAACGTGAAGGACCTTATCTTTATTTTTCGCCTCCTGAACCTGACAACTCTGTAGAGTATCTTGCTTAACACCATACAAGTACCTATTTTACCAGCGCCTGGCTCTGCTCCCTCATGAACTGCTGCAGGTAGAACCTGCTTCCTGAACCTTTTCCTGTAAGGCCGCTGCCCTTCCATCCTACGAAAGTATGCAGATTTACTATCGCACCTGTCGTTGCGCTGACCTCCCTGTTTACGTACAGCACTCCTGCCTCTATTTTGTCCATATATCTCCTTATCTCGCTTTGCTTGTTGCTGTATAACCCTGAGGTCAGGCCGTACTCTGAATCGTTCGCCTTTGCGATTGCATCATCGAACCTCTTGTATGCTGCGACAGCCAGAAAGGGCAAGAAAAGTTCCCTGTGGAAGATCTCGCTGTCATAAGGAAGCTGCGCTATTACAGGCTCTACATAAATGCCATTTGGAACAGGGTTGACCTGGTTGCCTCCATAGACTATCCTGCCAGACATCTTTGCAACGTCGACATACTTCTTGTATGTCTCTAGGGCTGACTCATTTATCAGAGGCCCCATATAGTTCCCCTTCACCAGCGGATCGCCTGCCTTAAGGGACTTTGCCTTTTCTATAAGCATGAGCAGAAACTTGTCCATTACAGACTCGTGCACATACACCCTGGAGCAGGCGCTGCACTTCTGCCCATCAAACCCGAAGGCAGCGCTGGCCACGCCTGACACTGCCTTTGCAAGATCGGCGTGCTGCGACACTATGACCGCATTCTTCCCGCCCATCTCTACAACAAAAACCTTAAGCTGCCCTGTATTGTATGCCCTGGATATCATGCCAAGGCCTGTGGACTTTGAACCGGTGAAGGCTATACCGCTTACCTTTGGGTTGGACACCAACTCTTCCCCTACCTGAGAACCAGGCCCGGTCACATAATTGAAAACCCCCTCTGGTACCCCAGCATCCTTGAATGCCTCATATATCTTGAGACCTGTCAGCATGGACATACTGTCGGTTGAGGAAGGCTTGAATACCACAGTGTTGCCGGTTATCAGAGCCCCAGTGCTCATACCGGTTGATATCGATACCGGGAAGTTGAATGGCGCTATTACTCCGAATACTCCGTAGGGTTTCATCGTTATAGCCACCTTTTCCTCTGATGACGGTGCACCCTGGAACCCTGAACTTACCTTTGCAGTTGAGCTTTGCATAGAGGTCTTTCGCAAGTAGCCCTTGTTCTTTTCCAGATCAATGGAGTAGTAGTTCAGGAAGTCGATTGCCTCGTCCACCTCCCCTATTGACTCATACCTAGACTTCCCGTTCTCTATGCTCAGTATTGCAGCTATAGGGAATTTGTCTCTGGAAAATATTTTTGCTGCATTCCTGAATATCTCTGCCCTTTTCTTATAATCAGTCAGGCGCCAGTCCTGAAAGGCAGAGCAGGCAGAATCTATTGCCTTCTGGGTTTGCTCTCTAGTTCCTTTCTGGAATCTGCCTATGACAGTGGTCCTGTCTATTGGAGAGTACTCGACTATCTCTTCTTGGGAGTAGAACTCCTTGCCGGATATGAAGATGGGGAACCTCTTCCCTAGTACCTCGAGCTTTACTTCCTCCACAGCAGAATCAAAGAGCCCGTCGAACTCCGCCTCATTTCCAGACTCAAGAAACTTCTTGTAGGTGAATTCATTTTCGAAAGCCCGCATACAATCGCATAAATATCTGGCAGGAAGGGTT
>JAJZKF010000016.1 GCA_021804305.1 Microcaldota archaeon
TCCCAGTGCCATTCCTATAGAGGTTCCGATTATCCCTGACTCTGCAAGCGTAGTGTCCATCACTCTTCTCTCACCGTACTTGGAAAGCAGCCCATCAGTAACCCTGAATACCCCGCCGTCCTTGCCTACATCCTCTCCGAGCACAACCACGTCCTCATTTTCCTTCATGGACTGGTCTAGCGCATTGTTCAGTGCGGTTACCATGTTTATTTGCATAAGACCCCCTACTGCCAAAATCCTGCAGCTACTGCAGCGTCCTGCTCTTCCTTGATAGTATCTGGGATAAAGCTATACAGATTTGTAAACATCGATTTCGGGTCTCCCCTGAAGGCCTCTGCCTTGGCTACGTCATCGTCTATAATCTTCCCCTGATCCAGAGCCATCTGCCTCTCCATATCATCACTCCAGAGGCCCTTGGACTTAAGGTACCTGTTCAACCTGAGTATTGGATCCCTGGGCTTCCACGCATCAACGTCAGCCTCCGGCCTGTACTTTGTAGGGTCGTCTGCAGTTGTGTGCAGGCTCATTCTGTAAGTCAGGCACTCTATCACTGCTGGCCCGTTCTTTGAGTTGCTTATGGCATCTGAAACCGCCTTGTATACCCCGATAACGTCGTTCCCGTCCACCTGCATACCGGGTATGCCTGCAGCTATTGCCTTCTGGGCGAGAGTCTGGGCTGCTGTCTGCTTGCTCCTCGGGACAGATATGGCCCATTCATTGTTTTCTATTATGAGCACCATCGGCACACCCAACTCTCCGGCGATGTTTATGGCCTCGTAGAAGTCTCCCTCGGATGTTCCACCGTCCCCGACGAATGCAACTACGGCCTCGTCCCTGTTCTTGTACTTGACTGAATATGCAAGCCCGACTGCATGAGGCACCTGGGTTCCTACAGGAACCGCATACGGGAGTGCGCGCGGGGTGGAGGCAGAAGCGCCATCCTCGAATCCCCTCCAGCTTATGAAGAAGTCGACGAGATTAAGCCCTCTTGCTATGAACACTCCGTGCTGCCTGAAGTTTGGGACAAAGTGGTCCTGCTCCCTCATGGCCATACCGACGCCTATCTGGGTTGCCTCCTGCCCGACTAGGGGCGCGTATGTCACTATCCTGCCCTGCCTCTGAAGGCTGAGGGCTTTTGCATCCATGCTCCTTGCAAGAGACATGTACCTGTACATCTGAACCAACTTGTCGTTGTCAAGATCTTTGGGAAAAAGTGACTGGTCTACTGCACCGTTCTCATCAAGCACCTGGAGGTAGTTGATATCGCCTTCAAAGACTTTCTTTAGCAAGGAATCACGATTATTTATACATAGTAAGGATATAAATATTATGGAAACACATGACACCCGTGGTGCCGGAATGGAGAAGCATGAGTACGTTATAGGTGTAGAGGATGTACGCAAGAAATTCAAGACGTACGACACAAACAATAAAGGATTCCTGGCTTCACTGCGCAGAAGGTACTACTACAAGCAGGCACTGAAGGGAGTCAGCCTTTACATAAAGCAGGGGGAGATAGTAGCCCTGCTTGGGAAGAACGGCAGCGGGAAATCAACTCTGATAAAGATACTAACAGGGATCTTGTATCCCGATAGCGGGGACGCCAGGATCCTGGGAATTGACCCATGGCACATGAGAGAGGACTTAGCAATGGACATAGGTGTCGTCCTTGGGGCTCATGGGCAGTTATACTGGAACCTGTCAGCACTTGACACGTTTGAACTCATGAGGCACATATACAGGATACCCGAAAGGGAGTTCAATAAGCGGCTGAAGTACTTCATCAGTGAGCTGGAACTTGAGAAAGTGTACAGAAGGCAGGTCAGGACTCTCTCGCTTGGGGAGCAGATGAAGTGCAACTTCGTTGCGTCTGTACTGCACATGCCGAAGATAGTGTTCCTTGATGAGCCGACCATAGGGGTCGATCTCAGCTCCAAGGCATCGCTAATCAACATAATATACGAGATGCAGAAGGAGCATAATACAACGTTCATCCTGACCACACACATAGTGGAGGACATAAGCATAGCTGAACGGGTGGTTATGCTGGACAACGGAAGGAAGGTATACGACGGGTCAAAATACAAGCTTATGCGCCTGTTTGGGGACAAGAAGGAGATAGAATTGCATTTCGATGGAGATGCAAAGAAGCGAGATTATATCAGATATGGGAAGGTAATCAAGAAGGACATTAACTACCTGCGTCTCGAGGTTGACAGAAGCATGCTGAAGAATCCCAAGTTCATAAAGCTCATCTCCGCAGCTGACGTCATAGACTACAGTGTTTCAGAACCTGGTCTTGGTAAAGTCATACTCAAACTTTACGGAAAGAGTAAGAGCAGATGAGATGCCCAAGTTCATGGAAAACCTAGATGCTTATGCTGCCTTCTTCATAGCAGGCGTGAAGAATAGCGTCAGCTATAAGAAAAATGTCATGTTTTCCCTGCTTTTCAAGATAGCGTTTGCGGTAATCATGGTGCTTGTATGGACTGCCATATACTTCAATACAAACAGTGCAACCATAGGTGGGCTGACACTGAAACAGGTGTACGCTTACTTCTTCGTCTATAGCGCGATATGGCTGATAATTAATTTAGGCATATCAGTAATTGTGCAGAATGACGTACAGAGTGGTGGGATAGCCGCCCAGTTAACAAGACCGACCAATTACATACTTCAGGTATTTTTCTACTCTCTTGGAGACCAGCCTATCTGGATCCTTTTTGTTTCCATCCCCCTGATTTTCATAGTAAACTTCTTTGTCCCGATAACGCTGACGGCTGTTTCTGCCCTCGCATTTCTTGCAGAGATACTTTTGGGTTTAGTGGCTGCGTCCTTGATTGATTTTTTCATAGCGACTCTTGTATTCTACCTGGATCATATATGGGGGGTGATAAGCGCTTCGCAGTACGCCATTAATATCCTTTCAGGAGGGATATTGCCGCTGGTATTTTTTGCTCCCCAGATAAACGGAGTATTGATGCTTCTTCCATTCCAGATGTTTGGATATACTGAAACTGCAACGCTATTGGGGATTATCAGCATTCCAGCAATAATAACCGAACTTCTGGTTACACTAGCGTGGGTGCTGATACTGTCTGTACTAGGAGTTTTCTGGTGGAAGAGAGTTGTCAGAAAGATAAAAGGTGCCGGTGGTTAGTTGGGCTCAGGCATTAAGAGTAATATAGATTATATCATTATCCAGGTTTACTATGGGTTGAAGAATTTCTTCGCGTACAGAACCCAGGCATTAGTATGGATAGTTTTCAGCGTTTTGATGACGCTTGCTACATACATCACAATAAATGTCATTTACACTGTATCGAGCGGGATTTCGGGTTGGAATTATTACCAGCTTCTTCTTTTGGGGGCCACTGGAAGCATGGTCTTTGCTTTGATTTACAGCATTTTCAATATGAACAATGCCTCCCATGCTCTTCTACACGGGCAGATAGACATTTACCTGATCAGGCCGTTCAAGAAGCTCTCAATATTCATAACGATGGACTCATTCCCTGCGGCTGGATTTACCTTCTTTAGCAGCCTGGCATTGTTCATTTACTGCCTTGCGAACCTTCATGTCACATTACTTGGAATCTTAGGTTATGTTATTTTGTTTGCGGCATCAGTAGTGATGCTGATAGTGTTCTTTGCGTTTTTAGTTGTATTAATTTATGTTTACGTTAAAGGAAGCGACCTCTTCCAAAGGTTTACAAACTTTGCAGGGCAAGCTGGTGAATACCCCATAAACGTATACGGTACGATTGGATCACTGATATTTTCTACGGTGTTTCCGATAGGATTTGCATATTACTACCCGCCATATTTCCTGACAAACGGCCTTGGGGTATATGGATTCGCAGAGGTGTTGATCGGATGCTTTGTGATTACCGCGATTTCATACGTCTTGTTCAACCATTTGATGAAAAGTTACACCAGCGGCCGTGGCTGACTATCTCTTCCATGCGTGGAAATTTCCTATGACCAGATCCTCTGCCCCGGTGTTCAGCAGGGTCCAGACTGCGTCGTCTGGATTCATTACTATCGGCCTTCCGTGTTTGTTGAGGCTTGTGTTTAGCACCGCGCCAACTCCGGTGTGCTTCTTTACTCTAGTTATCATGTCCTTGTAGAGTTTGTTCTCGTTCCTTAGGGTCTGTGGCCTTGTGGTCCCGTCTATATGGGATGCTGCGATCAGGTCCTTAAGACAGCCTTCCTTTACCTTGTAGCCCACTGTCATGAAGCTGTTCCCCCTGGGATATGGAGACAGGGACTCTTTGGCATAGCTCTCCAGCATGCTGCTTGCAAACGGCTGGTAGTAGGGTCTCTTCTTAATCATGAGGTTTATTCTGTCGCGGTTCTTGCTGTCGTTTGCCGCTGATATCACGCTTCTGTTCCCCAGCGCCCTTGGGCCGTACTCCATCCTTCCCTGGAACCAGAGTATTATCTTGTTGTCCCTGCCCACCATATCTCCAGCAAATCTAGATACGTCAGACTCTTCCTCATAGGATATCTTCTTGGATCTCGAGTACTCCTTCAGCGTCTTCTCTATCTGCTCATTTGAGTATGACGGACCGGTGTAGATGTCAGATATTCCCTTGCTGAGCTGCCCGTTCTCCATGAAGTCGACGTAATATGCGGCCCCAAGGGAAAGTCCCCCGTCCCCGACGTGCGGGAAGACGAAGAGGTTCCTTACCTCATGCAGCTCGTTCAGCCTCATGTTGATTATTATGTTTGAAAACAGCCCACCCCCGACAGCAAGGCTGTGTATTCCTGTTTCTGCCATGTGCTGCTTGACTATCTTTATGACCTGGTCCTCGACGTGTTTCTGCACAGCGTTTGCAAACTCCTCTCTATTGTGCTTCCATAGAATGTGATCCTTCAGGTATTCGGAGAGGAGGTACTCGTACTTTATCCCAGACCTGCTGATCAGCTGCCTCTTGTGCTCGTCATAATGAGATATGCTTGACAGCTCGGGTATTTCGCATGGATAGGAGTAGGCTGCAAGGCTCATCAGCTTGCCCTCATCCTCACTGTAGCGCATGTCGCAGGCAAGCGTAGCCGCGCCGTAGAGGATGCCCAGGCTGGCACTTGCTTTGAAGGAGTTTATCCTCTCAAGACCGTCTTTGCTTCCTATGCTGACCGTGCCACTCAGGCCGTCTCCTGCACCATCAAGTGTGAGTACCAGTGCCTCCCTGAATCCGGAAGCATAGAATGCAGATGCGGCGTGGGCATCATGATGCTGCACAAAATTTATCCTTCCTTTCACGCCTGCCTTCTTTAATCTGCTGGACAAAGCATGGCCGCCTATTGCTGATCCGGCTGCATCCCACAGACTCTTGGGCTTCTGATCCTGTATGGTCTTGAACATCAGGTTCCTGAGATGCATGTTCAGTCTTGAGGGCTTCCTTCCGGCCCTTCTCCAAAGATCCCTCCTTTTGAGCTCCAGACTTGGGAACACCCTTGCGAACAGCGCGCTGCCACCCACCCAAGGAACTGCGACAGTACAATTTTCCTCGCTTGCTATCTCCTTTAGGTACTTTACAGACTGCCACGGAAAACCTACGTCATTCTTGCGCTTTGTGAACCTCTCTTCGTTCACCGCACCCTCTATCATGCCTTTGGACACTATGGCTGCGCCTGCGTCGTGGGCATCGTGTATTCCAAGGACCGGCATTGTACCACTTATGTATTTAATGCGACGTTTTTAATACCATACTGCCCATTAATAGCGATGGCATGAGCGGACGGCTTTACCTCATAGGGATGGACTCGACCCCCCTATGGATACTCAGGGACTTCAGGAAGGAAAAGGGGATGGAGGCCTTTGACCTGCTTCTCAAGAAAAACCTCATCTGCGACATGGAGTCAACGCTTCCGCCTATGACAGGCCCGGCGTGGCCCACCATATATACCGGCCTGACTCCAGGGGAGCACGGGGTGCCTGACTTCTTCGTTATGAAGGACAACTACACTCCAGACATAGTCTATTATGACTCAACGGTCACAGCACCTTTCTGGAGGGATCTGACAGAGAGCGGAAAGAGGTGCCTTGTAATAACTCCTGCAACCGACATAAGGCTGCCTGGATATCTGGGAATAGACCTCATAACAGGCTTCCCGCTAAAGTCAAGAGGCAGCAATGCCGAGATGAACAGGCTCATGAAAAAACACAGCTTCTATGGCGAACCTGACATTGAGAAGGACATGAAGGCAGGAAAGATGAGCGATGAGGATGGGGCAAAGGTGTTCGCTGGAACAGTGAAGAGGAGGATAAAGCTGGCTGAGGAGGCAATGGAGAAGAAGGATTACGACTTCGTGTTTGTATGCTTTACGGAAACAGACAGGCTTCAGCACTTCACCATGAACAAGCCTGACAGGAAGCGGTACCTGCTGCCGCTCTACTCGGAGATATCCCAGTTCATAGGGAGGCTTATGAAGAAGGCGGACAGGGATGGAGACGCGGTAATGATAGTTTCTGACCATGGTATGCAGCCCATATACAGCAAGTTCCTTGTCAACTGCTGGCTGTACAGGAACAAGTACGTGGCCCTGAAGGAGAACATAGCACAGGGGATAGAAAGCGCAGGTGATTCCAATGCCGGGAATGAGAGCGTCAGGTACAAGATACGCGAGAAGCTTATGAGGAGCCAGCTCAGGAAGGCTTACGATAGGCTTCCACACGAGGCCAAGTCTGCGGTCTTCACCACCCTTGGCAGCTTCTTCGCGCAGAAGGGTGCAGGCAGCGTGACAAGGGTGCACCTCTTCGACTTCGAGATGCACAGGACCAAGCTCTTCGCTGCCATATCTAACGATCCTGTCTCGACCATATGGATAAACGACTCCAGGTTCAAGGACGGATTCGTAGGCAAGGCGGAAAAGTCAAGGCTGAAAAAAGAGATAATGAAGAGGCTCCTTTCTGTAAAGGCCGCTGACGGATCGCAATTGATCGTCAATGTCTTCGACGGGAAGGATTACTACAGGGATACTGACAAGTTCATAGCACCGGACGTACTCTTCGAGGCAAAGCACGGCTACACGGTTGACATAGCAAACTTCTCCAAGGACTCGATCTTCATGGAGCCAGAGCCTCCAAAGAGAGGAGACCATGAAAGGAATGGGATATTCGGGTTCTACTCTGCAGATGCAAAACATCCCCGAAGGAAGGTGAGCGTGCTTAATGTCGCACCTACAGTCTTGGAGTATTACAGGCTTAGGAATGCACACAGCAAGAATTCGATTTTGAGGGAATTGGTCTGATGAAAGTCCTAGTACTTGACATGGGTTCGCGCTTGAACAGGTTCGGCGGAGAGGAAAGGATCGCAGCGATTCTATACAGGAAACTGAAAAAAAGCTTCAGGACGTATTACCTTGGATACGAGACAGATTATCTTGGCAAATCAAATAGTTCGATAATAATACCGAGGAGTTCCAGCACGAAGGGTGTAAGGAACAGTGCGTTCTCAGAGATGCGGGTTTTCAGGGCTGGGTACTACTACGTGTTTGTCAGGGGCCTTAGGGGGCTGGGAATGCGGAAGGAGCAGATACTGCATAGGGTAAGGAGGATAAACCCTGACGTGATTCTGGCTAATTCCATACATGATTATGCCCTTCTTTCATACTTCAGGAGCAGCGGGCTTGGATTCAAGTCGGTATACGTGGACCATGGAAGCATATCGACAAGCAATACTGCAGGATACTTCAGCAAGGAAGGCATGCCTTTGACAATGGGCACAGGGATCAACGCAGCATCAGTGGCAAAGGCAAAGCAGAGGTTCTTTGAATCATTTGACGTTTCAGTTGCACTCAACCTTTCACAGTTCAGGGAAATGAAGAAAATTGCAAAGAAGGTTGTTTACATACCCAACGGAATAAGCAATACCGGGGAAAGAAACCCGAAGATGGAGGAAAGATTCAGGAGCAGATTCAACATCTCCGAGAACGACTTCGTAGTGCTCTATGTGGGGAGGATGTTCGATAGGCAGAAGAATGTGAGCACGCTCATAAAGGCCTTCACCAGGACAAAGGGGGAGGACCTGAAGCTGCTGCTGGTCGGCAGCGGGCCGTCCTTCCAGGACTATGTAAGGCTTTCAAACGGGGACTCCAGGATATTGTTTGCAGGCCCAAGAACGGAGGAGGAAATAAACTCGGTGTACAACATGGCAAGCCTGCTCGTACTGCCATCAAACTGGGAGGGATTTCCGCTTACGATACTTGATGCCGCAGCGCACTCACTCCCCATAATACTATCTTCGAATGCGTATACTGATGACTTCAGAAGCGCAGGAATAAGGATGGAGACCTTTGGCACGCACAGCCCTGAGGAGCTTGCCAAGAAGATAATGAAGATGCACTCGAGTGCCTCTGCACGCAAGAATGCGGTAAAGACATCTCTTGCACTGTCCAGGACCTTCGGAGAAAAGGCTATGATTGGCAAGTACAGGAAATTAATTTCAGACCTGGGTTGAGAATTACCTTATTGTGCCTATTCCTGCGAATCCATTGCCTTTGTAGAGAACGAACCTTCCAAGCTGCATTGTGGATGAGAAGGACTCTGCAGGTATCTTTCTGTCTAGCGTTATCGTCATCCTCGCCGCCTCGAGAGGCTTTGGTTCTCCCTTCCTTGAGGCTCCGCTTGTGGGATCTATGGTCTCGTTGACCTTGACGCTTTTGCAGATGAAGTCATTTCCGTTGAACCTGAACTTCATTCCTTTGGAGATCTTCTCTGCCATGAAGACATTTGCCTCAATCAGATCTGTAGGGATTATCCTGTCTGAATTCCCGCACATTACGCATCCCCTTGGTTCGAAGCTTGGAGTCGGACTAAGCATCACTGCTGCATTCTCCCCGCTCTTTGCGGAGGAGATCTGCTTCCCCCTTACGAATATCTTTGTGACAGTGGAAGGCTTCTGGGCAGGGACTATGAACACCTTCTGGCCCTTTGTGACCTTCCCAGAAACTATCCTTCCGCTTATTACTCCATCAAGTCCTTCAAGGAACCCCTGGAGTATCATCCTCGTAGGGCCAGGGTGGTCTGGAGCGCTCTTGCTGGCCATTGCATTTAGAGTATCCAGCACTGTCTTTCCTTTGTACCAGCACATCTCTGGGGACTTTTTCGCTATGTTCTCTGCATTGTATGCGGATACTGGTATGAAGGTTACATTCCTTTGCTCGAACCCGATCTTCTTCAGGAACGCGGAGAGTTCCTCCCTTATCGAATCGAACTTGGCCTCTGAGTACTTTATCGTGTCCATCTTGTTGACTGCCACGATGAGCTTGTTCACACCCATCATCTTTGAGAGGAATATGTGCCTCTTTGTCTGTGGCCTTATTCCCTCGCCGGATTTTGCAGACACCATGAGTATTGCGAAGCTTGCATAGCTGGCTCCGCTTATCATGTTCTTTATCAGCTCTTCGTGCCCAGGCACGTCTATGAACTCGAATGCTGAATCCTTGTATTTTATCTGTGCGCGCGTGGTGTCTATCGTAAGGCCTTTTTCTCTCTCTTCTACGAAGCTGTCAAGGATAAATCCGGGCTCAAATTTTCTGCCAAGACTTTCGCTGGTCTTCTTTGCATCAGCAAGCCTCTCCTTGGTCACGGAGTTGGTAGCTAACAGCATGCTGCCTATCATTGTGGACTTTCCGTGGTCCTTATGACCCAAAAGTGTTATTTTGCTTACTTTCATATGATCACATCAGTCCTGCTTTTTTCTTCGGCCAGATGGTAGCCCACTCTTGGATTCAACTCTCTTCTTGATCCATTCTGAAGATTGCTTCCCTCCCTTCTCGGCCGTGACATCCTCCCACGACTGAAGTCGTGGGCTTCCAATGGTGGCTTTTTGATTGGTCATCTTGAACCACCAAGTATAGTTCCTGATTCAACGACGGTTGCCTCCTGTAGCTGGGGTCTTACAGCGTCTCCAAAGGCGTTACTTCCCGCAAGTCCTG
>JAJZKF010000017.1 GCA_021804305.1 Microcaldota archaeon
TCGCCGGTGCGACTTCATCGCCAAGCAATGTTGTTGCATCGCTCAGCGTACAGAGCACCTGCCTAATAAGCGCCCCGAGCAACACCGCTATCAACTTCGGAAACCTTAACCCGACGCAGTCTTACTCCGCGACCAATGCAGTAACATTCACGGACAACGGTGGCAATGCGCCAGCAAACATACTCGTAGCAGGCTCAAACATGATATCCGGAAGCAACAACTTCTATGTAACCAATACTCTCTGGTCTCCGACCAGCGCCGGCAGCACCACACCGCTTACTTTATACACAGGGCTTGCAAGCCTCGTTGACACGCTGATACAGATACCTGCTCCATCGAGCTCCAATCCGGCAACAACCAATACAATATACTTCGGAATTGACATACCCGCAGGAACTCCTGCCGGAGTCTACACGCAGAACATAGTATATGGATATACGTGCAACGGGGGACCGGCGAATGCGATAGCAACCAATACGGTAGCAACTGCAAATGTCCAGACAGCATGCTTCATAAGCCTGAATACAGGAACGATAGACTTTGGCACTCTCAGTCCAAATGGAAACGTCCCGACCGCAAACCAGATCATAGATACTGATCAGGGGGGCAACATCGCTGCGAACATACTTGTAGAGGGCGGCAACTGGATATCCGGAAGCAACAACTTCCTCCCAGAGAACACGCTCTGGAACCCGACTACTTCCGCATCGTATGTAGGGAATGCGCTTAGCGCAATACCTACGGTTACAGACACCCACATCCAGATAGCAGCAGGCACAATATCATCGCCGAATCCGGCTGCAAGCATATACTTCGGAGTAGGGGTACCTGCAGGCCAGGTAGCCGGCGCATACACCCAGAACATAATACTTGAGAATCTGTGCTGAAGATGAGACGCGATAATAGAGGCAAAACCGCATTCACAATATTCATCGCCAGCATAGCCGCTATAGCTTTCATCTCCCTCTTTGCATTCGACTCGATACTATCAAACGCAAGCACAGCGTCAACGAACGTGATAGCCAGCGCTACAGTGAATTCGGTATGCATTATGAGCATAAGCAATACGGCGATAGACTTTGGGCTCGTGTCTCCTACCGTCTCCACAGCGACATCGAACATAGTTGCGATAATAGATACCGGAGGCAACGCGCCAGCCAACGTTCTAGTGGCAGGCGGGAATTGGATCTTCGGAAGCAACAGCTTCTACGTCGCAAACACGCTCTGGAACCCGACCAGCGCATCGGCTGGAGTCGGCAACGCACTCGCGCTTTACACAGGGCTTACAAGCCTTGTTGACACGTTCATACAGGTGCCTGCACCAACGCTCTCCGTACCAACAACCTATAACAACATCTACTTCGGTGTCGGAATCCCTGGCGGCACTCCCGCAGGAATCTACACCCAGAACATAGTTTATGGTTACAACTGCGGAGCAGGAGCCGTCCCAATCGCCACCAACACCGTAGCTACGGTCAATGTCCCCAGCACGTGCTTCATAGGCGTCAGTGCAAACACCATAAACTTTGGCACGATAAATCCTGGCGCAAATGTTCCAACAGACAAGCAGATTACAGTACAGGATCCTGGCGGAAACATAGCGGCGAACATACTTGTGGACGGCGGAAACTGGATATCCGGAAGCAACAACTTCGGAGTAGCAAACACACTCTGGGACACATCCAACGATGTGACTTATATAGGAAACGCGCTGAAGCTCGCGCCTGGTGGACTCACCGATACGATGCTGCAGACTCCTGCGCCGACTCAATCCAATCCTACGACATCGAACAATATCTACTTCGGCCTTGGAATCCCAGCTGGAGCAGTGGCCGGCGCTTACACTCAGAACATTATAATAGAGAACTCGTGCTGAGTAACTAAATTTAAATACTCTTGCAACGATAGATTAACGACGGAAACGGTGTTTTCCATAGGAAATGAAATGAGGGCGATCGGTTTATTCGCAGTCTTCGCACTTCTGGTGCTGCCTAGCATCACGCATTCGCAGATAGGAGAGCGCGCAGGCCCTCTGCAATTCAACGTCTCAATAGGCGGAAACGAAACAATCCCATGGACAATATTCAACAACGGGAACTCGACAGTCTATTTCATAACCTACGTAGGCGCGCTGCAGCAGTCCGACAACCAGATCACGCCTACTATAGTGCTCAATCCTGCAAACGGGAGCATAGCAGCGCATTCATCCGTAAACATAAATGTAACCGTCTACATGCCAGCGCAGAACAAGCCTGGCATAGGTTCGTGGAGCTCAATCCTCCAGGTGATACAGACAAGCAACCAGACAGCATCCGGCGGCAGTGCTGTGATAATGGCTGGTCTTGCGAAGGCGATGGACATAGTCTCCAAGCTGCCTCCGCCGACAACAACTACTGTTCCTGTAACGATAGCGCAGTCAGAGAGCATATTCCCGCTCGGCAGCGCCACTATCGCGATAATCATTGCACTCATTGCGCTTGGAGCCGCAGGATACATGCTATCGAAGCGCAAGAAGCGTGCTGCTAAGAGGAGACCCTCCGCGAAGCGCGCAAGAAAGAGGCCATCTGCAAGGCGCTCTTCTGCAAGGAGGCGCAGCGCATCACGCGCAAGGAGCGCCTCAAGGACCGTAAAAAGAAGGAGAAGGAAGCGCTGACTCCGGCTTCTTCCAACGTTTTCTCAAAAGGATCAGGCTGCATACCCGCTTCAAAATGGTAAAAAGCATGAGGCAGTCCGAATCGGGACTGCCGTCAAAGAAGGATTATCTCTTTCTTCTTTTCTTTGGGTCCTTCCTTGCTGTCTTTCTTTTTACTCTTTTTGCCATTTTTACCACTGATGATGTAACACTGCGAATTTATTTAAAAGGGCGCACCCGATGCGCGAACAAGAAGTAAAACATTCCTGAAAATTTCCTTTTCTCACTTTTGGATGAGATATCCTTTGCTGTATCGCCTTATCGATGCATATTCCTTGCTTATGTCGCCGCTGCTTATCGGGAGCATTCCAAGAAGAGGCCGGCCAAGCTCTCCGTATTCCACTTCGGTCGGAGCGAGGCTGCCCATAAGCTTCTTGTACGCCTGCACTACATACTTGTACGACTTACTGAAGTTGTCGAACACTCCGATTGCGAATGAATCGTATGTGCCGACAAGCGACATCTTCAGGATATACCTGCTTATGAGCGGATTCCTCTCGTCCTTTGTGAAAAGCAGCCGAGAGTAGCTGCTGGCTCTTGAGTGAGACTCGGACGGCACATATTTCGCAAACAGCGACATGAAAGATGCGCTTTCCCGCATTTCCATCGCGATGGTGAACCTCTTTATGTACTTCTTCTTCAGCAGTTCGTTGAACTGGTATATACAGGTCTTGTAGTTCATATTCATTCTCTTAGCCAGCTCCTTCAATGAGATGCGTGAATCAGTATTGAGCAGCATCAGCATTTTCTTATCACGTTCCGGTATCCTCGTCCTCTGCAGTATCTCGTTTCTGACCGGGATGTGTCCGAGCCTGGTGAATACTATCTGCGACTGCTCCCACTTCATCCCATACTTCTGCATCAGCTCGCTCCTCATATCCCTGTCCCAGTTCGCATAATCCCTGAACGATGTCGAATTGGAATAGATGAGGAGGTCATAACTTCCCTTCTTTACCGGAACGACGAGCTGCGGTATATAGGACTTCCTGAAAAGATTACAGAGAACTGCAGTGCTCGGCCTCCTCCTGAACTTCACAAGGGTAATGTGCGGGTTGTTAAGCCCGATTCTAGTCTTGCTTATGTTGATGGTGTAGCTGATTCCGAATTCCTGCTCTATCCTTTTGAGGCGTTTCGCAACGCTCCTCCTTGAGAGATGGAGCTCCCTTGCCATCTCGGTGAGCGTAATCCTGGAGTTCTCCGACAGCATGCGAAGTATCCTTCTCGTTACTATGCTGTAGCGCCTGTTGAACTCACACTCCACAGAACCAATGTCTATCATGATTACTTCTTTCCCAGTTAGAAATAAATGCCTATCCCAAAAGTCTAATAAAATATTGAAAAATGACCAAAAATGATATCCATAACTTTTTGGACAGCCATAGTATAAATGGTGAGAAAATGATAGCAGGCATTCAATTGGCGGGGAAGGGGAGTTATGTGAGGGAGCCGGCAATGCAGCAGCTAAGGACGCCGCTTAACCAGAACGGCACAAAGACAAACCTTGCAATAGTAGACGTCGATGGCACGCTAGTCTTCGTAACAGAGGCGAAAAGGCGTGCAGACACCGAGGTGTTTGGAAGGTCGCTAACGAGACCGGAATTCGAGATTCAGCCAAAGGAGCTTAAGAGGCGATCTTACGACCTTGTAGCTACGAAGTACAAGGACCTGCTTGTGCCAAACAAGTTGCTTGTCGAAATGCTCAATAGGAAGAGGGAGCAGGGAGTGGTGGTGGCTGTGCTTACTGGCAGGTGGAAGCACATGGAGGAGCAGACCAGGGAGACGCTGCAGAAGATAGGCCTCGAGTTCGACTGGCTCTTCACCAACCCAGATGGGAACGTGAAAGATGAGGAATTCAAGATGGGGCTTCTTCCGCAGTTGGCAGTCGGATTCGAGTCCATAGATGTGTATGAGGACAAGGAGGACAATATCCACTTCTTCAAGAGGAAGACGGATACTAGGTTCAGCTTCCACATAGTGAGGCCTGAGGGGATGCTGCGGATATGCAGCGGCTACATTCCGCTGAGGGTGGGATGATGGCTGGTGAGAGAAGGATCCTGATAACTGGGGGAGCGGTTCCTGTCTACATAGACGACATGCGCATCCTGTCGAATGGCGCGAAGGGAGGGCAGTCTGCGGAATACGCTGACATATTCGCAAGGAAGGGCTACACTGTCACCTACCTCACGGCGCAGGCTGCGATTCTACCAAAGGAGAAAAGGGTGAATGTAGTCTACTACAATGGATTCGATGACTATCGAGAAAAGGTAATCGCGATTTCGAAGGAGAGCGACCTTGTGGTGCTGTCAGCTGCGGTCGCCAACTTCATGAGGAAGGGAGGCCGCTACAAAGGGAAGATAAACCCAAATGCGGAGGGAGAGCTGGTCCTCAGGCTGGTACCTACTCCAAAGGTAATAAACGAGGTGAAGAAGGTGAATCCTGGCTGCTGCCTAGTTGGATTCAAGCTGATGAGCAGAGCAAGCAGGGATGAGCTCATCGATGGAGCATGGAAAGTGATGCGGAACGCTAGGGCAGACCTAGTAATCGCCAATGACAGGCAGGAGCTGATGAGGAAGCTCATCCTTGCAAAGGATAAATCATTCAGAGAGGTAGGGAACCTCGAAGGTGCTGCGGATTTCATCGAGCAGATTGCGAATGACAAGCACTTCAGGACAAAGGTTTCTGGTGGAAGCCTTTCTAAGCACGCCGCTGTGGCGAAGGCATGCCAAGATCTCGCAGAAAGGAACAGCAGGAAGTTTGTTTCTTGGGGAGATGGCTCAGAGAGAAGGTTTGGCTGCATAGCAATGCGCTCCAATGGCGGAATGGTGATAAGCCCAAGAGAGAAGGACACCCCTAAAACGAAGTGGAAATGGGTCTTGGTCAGGGATGTGGATCCACGAGGGATGCGAATCCATGCAGCTGGCGGAAAAGCCTCGCTCAACACTCCACTTCTTTGGAATGTTTTTAGGAAAAACAGAGACGCAGCCTACATAATCCACTATCACAGGCAAAGGAAGGGCCTTCCAACCGTTGGCTGGGCTCCTCCTGGGACGCTAAGGGAGTATAACCTTGCAAGGAAGGGCTCGTTCAATGTATTCGGCCACGGCGCAATCGAAATATATGACAAGAAGGGTGATTTGCTTGTTGAATAGCTGCTACAAAAGTGGGAATTACGACGTGCTCTATGCAAGATACCTGAAGAACGCATCGCAGCTTACCAACCAGATAAGGATAGACAGGCGCATGAGCTATGTTGACCTCTGCGGTGGAACCGGTGCGGTATCGAGGGAACTGGTCAAGAAGGGTGCGGCAGACATAACCGTCGTAGACCTTAACCGGAATATGTTGAAGCATGCACCAGTCGGCATCAAGCGGGTAGTCGCCAATGCAGAGGAGTGGAAACCGGAAAGGAGATACGATGCGGTATTCTGCAGGCAGGCAATCACTTATTTAAATCTCGAAAGGCTGGAAAAGGTTATCGACAGCGCACTGAAGCCCAGCGGCGTCTTTGTTTTCAATCTCATCTGCACAGAAAAGAGCACGATTGCATCGTTTGACCGGAAGGCTTACGAACTCAATGGAAAGAGGTACCAAGAGATGACCTTAATCCTCTTCGGAAGGGCATATCACTTCCAGCACTCAGAAAAAGACGGCATAGATCTCACATCATTCAGAATGTACGGTAGGAGCGATATCAAATCCGCCTTCAGGAACTGGGACATAAATGTAAACCGTGGCCCGAAGGCGATGTACTTCGTATTGAGGAGGAAGCGCAAGAGGGATTAAACTGATTGCAATTGACGTGTTGGTCACCATAGCGGTTGCTGCAGTGGCACCAGCACATGCAATCGCATATAGCCAAAACCCATTAATAAAAGCAATGATGTGAGCACCCAAAATCTGCGCATCTCAGTTTATCCTCCTTGCGATCCTAGATAGCCTGTGGCCTTTTGTCCTGAGCTCAAGCTCGTAAAACATACCAAAAGCCATCTTCTGAACGTTGAAGCCCTTTTTCAGGAGTGCGTTGTAGAGCAGGTCCAGCATCCTCTTTGCCGTCTCCGGGCTCGACTGCTCGGCGAAAAGATGAGCAAATGGATTTAACACAATAGAAGTCACATTAAGCTGGACAGCTATGGAAGATATCTCGTTCACTGACCTATCTATGATAGTTTCCTCTTGATTCTCATCGCTCTTCTCAAAGCTTGCAAAGACCAAGATAGTGTTTTCTGCGTGGATTAGAGCTGCGCTCTCGATTATCTGCGAGCGACCTTTCTCAGTCGGAGTCGCAGTCACGTAATCTACATGCCATGCAAGGAATCTCATTCAATCATCGTAGCTCGCAATGGATCTATAATCGAGCTATACCTTGATACCGCTTTCGGTCTGCAGGCCAGCATGTTCCCTAAGAACCCCCGCCTTGTCAGTCCTCTCCCACGGAAGTCCTTCCTTGCCGAAGTGGCCGTATGCCGATGTCTTACTGTACCTTATGCCCTTCAACCCGAGAGAGCTTATTATGTCCGCAGGCTTTAGTGCAAAGTTCTTCCTTATAAGTGCCTCTATAGTCTCAAGCGGCACCTTGTTGGTGCCGAAGCATTGCACATGTACGTTCAATGGCTCAGCGTAGCCAATGCAGTAAGATAGCTGCACTTCGCATTCGTCAGCTAGTCCGGCAGCTACAATGTTCTTCGCTATGTACCTGGCTTCATAAGCTGCCGAGCGGTCAACCTTCGAGGGATCCTTCCCGGAAAATGCCCCGCCGCCGTGCCTGCCCCTTCCGCCGTAAGTGTCTACGATTATCTTCCTGCCAGTGACACCGGTATCAGCGGCCGGGCCTCCGAGTACGAACTTCCCCGTAGCATTTATCAGAATTCTCGTCCTGCTGTCGAAGAGGCTGCCGAGGACTGGCTTTATCACCCTCTCCAGCACCTTCTGCCTGAGCACTGCAATGTCGCATTCCCTATGGTGTATTGCAATTATGACTGTATCAACTCTTTTCGGCGTACCATCTTCGTATTCCACCGTCACCTCGCTTTTTCCATCAGGAAGCGCCTCTTCTATCTCGCCACTCCTCCTCACGTCAGCCAGCTTTTTTGTAAGGGCGTGCGCAAGCATGATTGGAATAGGCATGAGCTGCGGGGTCTCCCTGCACGCATAGCCGAACATTATTCCCTGATCTCCAGCGCCCTGCCCCGCGAAGTCGCCCTGTCCTTCTGTGACTCCCTGCGAGATGTCAGGGCTCTGCTCGTGGATCAGCACCAGCATCTTCGACTTGTCGGAAAAGCCAAGTGCCTCATCTGTGTAACCTATCTCCCTTATCTTCCTCCTCGCCACAGTTGCGAAGTCTACTTTCGCCTTTGTGGTGACCTCCCCAGCCATGCAGCAGAAGTTCGTCGTTGCCAGTGTCTCGACAGCTACCCTGCTGTCTGGGTCCTGCTCTAGGCATGCATCCAGGACCGCATCGCTTATGGCATCGCATACCTTGTCCGGATGCCCCTCAGTTACGCTCTCTGAAGAGAAGTAAGTTTTCATAAAAGCACCACATAGAACTATTCTGGAAACTATTTAAAAGCGCAATAGAAAGAGCGGGTAGCCAGCGTAAAAACATGCATGGCACGCCCTAAGCTTTAGTGGAAAAAGTGGGCCTGCGGAGAATCGGACTCCGGTCTCAAGCGTGTAAGGCTAGCGTCCTACCATTGAACGACAGGCCCATAATAAGCTTACACTAACTCCCCCTTCAGGAGCTACTTACCTTTGTACCAAACGCCTAATATCCCTTTCGGTGATGTAATCTATAAGAGAGAGGAGTGGATGGCAGAAGGAAAACCGATAAAACTCAAGCGCGACAGCTACCTTGCGGAGAGAGGAGGGTCTGCTAAGCTCGTCGACGTGATATGCGCAAAATGTAGCAACAGGGTCCTTCTCTACCAGAAGGACGGGGTTGGCTGGCTGAAGCGCTGCTACCTCAACAGGATAGTCGGGCCAGAGGAGTATGCCGAGCTGCAGAACAAGGGCCTAAGGGTCGAGACGATGCCATACCTAATATGTCAGAAGTGCAAGAGCGTAATCGGCACCCCTATACTCCATAAGGACGGAAGGCTCGCCTTTCTCCTGAGGCGCGGCACATTCATAAGAAAGCAGAACAAGACCGTAAAGTACAGGTAATCATTTCTTTGCGTTCTTCCTGCAGAAGTCATTTATCTTGTTTATCGCGTGCTCAAGGACATCTTTCTCAGCAAGGGACACCATCCTGAAGTGCGACGGCTCCCCGAATCCGGAGCCCCAGACTACTTGCACTCCCTCCTTCTCGAGCAATGAAGTGACAAAATGTACGTCGTTCTTGAAACCCATCTGCGAAAGGTCTATCCTTGGGAAGATGTAGAATGCGCCATTCGGCCTGACAATGGACAGATATTGGTTCTCTCCGAGAAGCTTCGTCGAGAAGTTGACCCTTTTTTCTATCTCGCCGACCATCTTCCTTATAGTCCGATCGTGCTCTCCAAAGTTGTTAATCGCAGCTGCGGCTGCGTACTCCGCCGGTGTGTTGATCGATATCCTAGCGCGTGCATAGTCGCCCAGCTTTTTCTTCAGCATGATGGACCTCTTGTCACTCTCTGGGAGGACCATGTAGCCTACCCTGAAGCCAGTTGCGTCATAGCTCTTCGATATCCCATTCAGCAGCATATGCGGCACCCCCTGCGCGAGCTCAGACACGCTGGTGAACTTCGCGCCGTTGAAGGTGAGCTCATCGTATATCTCGTCGCTGATCAGGAATATGCCGTACTCATTGGCTAAGTCTACTATCTCCTCAAGGATTTCCCTCCTTAACACCGTGCCAGTCGGGTTGTTCGGGTTGGTTATCAGCATGTACTTAACATGCTTGATTCTGTTTGACCTCTTGAGCTGTGCCAGTGACCTCTTGAGTTTTTCTATATGGACATTCCACGAATCTTTCTCATCATACTGCTGAAATATCGGGATACCATGGTTCCTCTCCAGGTAAGTTGTATAGATCGCAAAGTAAGGCTTGAATATTATTGCGTTTTCCCCTGGATTGACTAT
>JAJZKF010000018.1 GCA_021804305.1 Microcaldota archaeon
TATCCTATTGAAATCAATTATGCCCAAAGCCACTCCTGTGTAGTATGCATCCCTTAAAAGGTAATCAACCCTGTCAGATCCGAGTGCCCCAGCGACAACTTTTCCTCTTTCCTTGCCTGAGAACAGGTCAGCGAATTCTCTCTTTGAAACGCTGCTCCCAGAAACAATGTCCCAAATCTCCGAGCCGAATATCAGGTCCAGGCCAATCTGCTCGTGGCCCTTGCCCAGGTGCTGCTCATACTGGCTGTCTAGCGTATGTGATAGCGGGGCATGCCCTATGTCGTGCAGCATCCCTACCAGTGAGAGAGCCTCCATCTCCGAGCCGAAAAGCTGCCTTGAAAGGCGCTTGGTAGCCTCCATCGTTCCGAGCGAATGCTGGAATCTGTTGTGCGTCGCGCCAGGGTATACAAGATATGCATTGCCGAGTTGCTTTATCCTCCTAAGCCTCTGCATCTCCTTGGTCTCCAGTATGCGTGCTTCAACTTCTGAAAGCTCTATGTTCCCAAAAACAGGGTCCCTTATGTACCTAACTTCTTTCATTCAGCTTACCTTTAACTCCTATACCAAATACAAGGACCATTATTGCGGAGCCCAGCAGCATTGCATCAAGTAGCGAGCAGTATTCGCATATCTCTCCCAGGATAGCCATTCCGCTTATCGAATACACCATGCCCAGTATGCCCAAGTACTGCCATGGCGCCAGAAGTTTCGGAAAAGCAACAAACGCCATTATCGCAACAGCAAACCATATGAGCCCCAATAGCGCTATAGGTATCCCTATGACAGTCGAAAGCTTGCTTGTAGTTACTGCCTGGCAGTTGATTATCCCACTGTTGCTGCAGTAGAGCTGCGCTTTAGAAAAATGGGCAAAAGTGAGGTATCCGGCATCCACCAGCCCTATCAAAAGGAAAAATAAAAGGATATACTTTTTGTTCATTAAACCGCCAAAAATACGAGGTTACAGTCTCTTTACCATAAGTATTATAAACACAAAATAATATAAATTATATGAGAGGCGGACTGGTTTTATGGACTCAAACGATTCTAATGGGTATACTGCAAAAGACATAACCGTTCTTTCCGGTCCGCAGGGCATCAGGAAGCGCCCCGCAATGTACATCGGCTCAACAGGCCCACAAGGGTTTACCCACCTGCTGTACGAGGTGCTCGACAATTCGATAGACGAGGCCATGGCAGGCTACTGCCACAACATATCCATAGTCCTTGAGAGAGAGGACGAAGTGGATACGGCAGAAGTATCCGATGACGGCAGGGGCATACCTGTCGACATAATGCCAAAAATCAACAGGCCTGCGCTGGAAGTCATAATGACATCAATCCATGCGGGCGGCAAATTCGAAAACAAAGCTTACAAGGTATCCGGCGGCCTTCACGGCGTCGGTCTCACAGTGGTAAACTCGCTTTCTGAATATACGACCGTTACGGTGAGGCGCGACGGGAAAACATACCGCCAGGAGTTCAGCCGTGGCGCTCCAGTTTCAAAACTCGAGCAGATAGGGGAATACAAAGATGGAACCTCAGGCACTACGATAAAATTCAAGCCTGACCGCGAAATATTCAGCGCGCTTAACTTCGACACAATAGAGCTTGAGGAGAGAATCAGGGACCTATCATACCTAAACAAGGGCGTGACGATAACACTTGTTGACAAGCGCGGCGAACAGCAGAAGGAGAAAAGATATTCGTCGCAGAATGGCATACTTGATTTCCTTGGGTACATAACTGAGCACAAGGAGAGCGTATCCAATCCTATATTGATATCGAAATCTGAGGGGAGCACCGAGGTCAATGCGATTTTCCAGTACGTCAGCGCATACAATGAGAATCTCGTTTCGTTCGTGAACAAGATAAAGACTCCTGAGGGAGGAACCCACCTAACCGGCTTCAAGACAGCCATAACGAGGGCTATAACAAACTACATACAGAGGAATCCAAAGAAGCAGAAGGAGAACATACCTCTCGAGGGCGAGGACACCCGGGAAGGCCTCTATGGGATAATATCCATAATGCTGCAGAATCCTGAGTTCGAAGGCCAGACGAAGGAGAAGCTCGGAAATTCAGCGGTCAAGAGTATTGTCGACAGCATCGTATATTCGGAGTTCAGCAGGTACCTTGAGGAGAACCCTCAGGAAGCTGGCAGGATACTTGAAAAAGTCTACGGCGCCGCGCGTGCACGCGAATCCGCCAAACGCGCCAGGGAGCTGTCAAGGAAGAAGGGCATATTCGATGGGCCTCTGCTGTCAGGCAAGCTCGCCGACTGTACCGAGAGCGACCCGGAGAAGACAGAGATATTCATAGTTGAAGGGGACAGCGCAGCAGGCTCGAGCAAGCAGGGCAGGGACAGGTTTTATCAGGCTATACTGCCGCTCAGGGGAAAGGTGCTCAACGTCGAAAAGGCTACGGACGAGAAGATATTCTCAAACAAGGAACTCCACATGATGGTTGCTGCATTCGGAACAGGCATAAGGGAGACGTTCGACCCAAACAAGCTAAGGTACAACAAGATAATACTGCTCACCGATGCAGATGTGGATGGCAGCCACATAAGGACGCTGCTTATGACGTTCCTTTACAGATACATGCGCTCTCTCATAGAGCGCGGCAACCTTTACATAGCGCAACCTCCTCTTTACAAGATTTCCAAGGGCAAGCACGTAAAATATGCATATTCAGATGCGGGATTGGATGAAGCCTTGAAGGAACTTGGCGAGCAATCCACAGTGCAGAGGTATAAGGGTCTCGGCGAGATGAATCCCGAGCAGCTATGGGAAACGACCATGGATCCGAAATCAAGGGTCCTGAAAAAGGTGTCGATAAGGGACGCCGAAAAGGCTGATGCAATATTCACGACGCTTATGGGCGCGGACGTATCAGAGAGGCGGAAGTTCCTTGAAGAGCATTCTACTGAAGTGTCCTTCCTTGACATATAGGTGCATCTATGGGCGAAACGATAGATACGAGCATAGAGAAGGAAATGCAGACCAGCTACATAGACTACGCAATGAGCGTTATAGTAGGCAGGGCGCTTCCTGATGCGCGTGATGGCCTCAAGCCTGCGCAAAGGCGCGTACTGTATGCGATGTACAGGCTCGGCAATCTCCACAGCAGCGCCACAAAGAAGAGCGCAAGGATAGTCGGTGAGGTAATAGGCAAATACCATCCGCACGGCGACGTAGCAGTATACGAGACGATGGTGAGGATGGCTCAGGATTTCACGCTCAATCACACCCTTGTCGAAGGCCAGGGCAATATGGGCTCTATAGACGGGGATCCGCCTGCCGCCCAAAGGTACACCGAAGTAAGGCTAGCCAAGCTCGCCGAGGAGATGCTGCAGGACCTGGACAAGGAAGCTGTGCGCTTCATACCAAATTTCGACAATACCGAAGAGGAGCCCGTCGTTCTTCCGAGCAAGTTTCCTAACGCGCTGGTGAACGGGTCCTCAGGCATAGCCGTCGGTGTCGCCACAAACATACTGCCACACAACCTGGCCGAGATATGCGACGCTGTTTCCGCATACGTTGATAATCCTGAGATAAAGGTCGAGGAACTCCTTAAGATAATAAAAGGGCCTGATTTCCCAACGGGCGGCAAGGCTTTCTACAGCAAATCGCTTTATGACTCATATACCTCAGGCAGGGGGTCCGTCATACTGCGCGGCAAAATCGATTACGAGCCTGGCAAAAGCAGGGACAGTCTGATAATAACCGAGATACCTTATACTGTGAACAAGGCGTCGCTCACCGAATCCATAGCTATGCTTGCGAGGGACAAGAAGATCAACGGCATAATGGACATACGCGACGAAAGCGGCAGGGACGGCATGCGCGTAGTGATAGAGATAAAGAAGGACACAAACTCTGAGTACGTCATAAACTCGCTGTACAAGCACACCCAGATGCAGATTACCCTCCCGGCGATAAACATAGCAGTGATAGGAAACAGGCTCCTCACGCTGAACATTCGGAATTTCATAAAGATATTCGTTGAGCACAGGTTCGAGGTAATAACAAACAGGACAAAGTACGATCTCAAGGTCGCAGAGGACAGGAAGCATATCGTCGAGGGCCTGATAATAGCCCTGGAAAACATAGAGGAGGTCATAGAGCTCATAAAGAAAAGCCGCGATTCCAAAGAAGCGAAAGACAGTATGAGTTCCAAGTACGGCCTGAGCGAAAAGCAGACTGCAGCGATACTGGACATGAAGCTTTCCAAGCTCACCAACCTCGAGATAAATTCGATACGTACGGAGTTCGAGGACCTGAAGTCAAAGATCTCCGGATACAAAGAGCTTCTCGGCAGCCCGGCAAAAATCTACCAGGTAATCAAGGAAGAATCCGCTTACGTAAAGGAGAAGTACGGCCGCCCGCGCAGGACCGAAATGCTTCAGGAGACCGAATCAAACGGCATAGAGATGGAGGACCTGATAAACGATGAAGACACTATGATAATACTGACGAAGGGCAACTACGCAAAGCGCATGGATCCAAAACTGTACCGCCAGCAGGAGCGCGGCGGCAAGGGCGTGATAGCAATAAACCTCAAGGAGAGCGACATTGTCAAGCAGATGGTGCAGTGCAGAACCAAGGACCTCCTGATACTATTCACTGACCGCGGGAGGGCATATTGGTGCAAGGCGTACAGCTTGCCACAGGGCGACAGGTATTCTCCAGGCAAACCACTTGTCAATGTGCTTGAAGGACTTGGCCAGGAAAAGGTCGAAAAGATACTCAAGGTCGGAGACATAGAAAACAGGTTCATCGTCTTTCTTACGAAGAACGGCCTAATCAAGCGCGTTCGCGGTGCAAAATTCATGAACCAAAGGTCCACAGGAGTCAAGGCTATCCCGCTTAACGAATCTGATTCCATATCTGACATATGCGTCTCTGACGGCAAATCAGAGATATTTATATCGACTAAAAGTGGCAAATCGATAAGATTTATGGAAACTGACGTTAGACCAATGTCGAGGGCAGCCCATGGAGTAAGGGGCATACGCCTCAAGAAGGGAGACTCTGCCGTGAGCATCATAGCAGCAGCCTCGCCAAAGGATGACATGATATTGTCGGTAAGCAGCGACGGATACGGCAAGGTGACGGAGCTGGCGCGCTACAGGCTCCAGAGGCGCGGAGGTTCTGGCGTGCTCAACATGAAGCTTAAGAGCCAAAGCAGCCAAGTCGTAAAATCGGTCAAGGCGGGTCCAGAAGACGTAGCAACGCTTCTTAGCTCTGACGGGATATCAATACAGTTCAGCATAAAGTCCGTACGGGTTACTGGAAGGGCAGCCTCAGGAGTAAGGCTTATGAGGCTCACCGATCCTGCTAACGTCGTGGATGTTCAGTGCTCTGACATTCCCGGTTCTCGCGATGCAGTGCCGAGCCAAGAACCTATATAGATTTTGCCATGAAATTTGAATTGGTTGGATGATAGTAGTATTAGCCATAGGGAAACCCAAATACGAGAGCATGGTTGATATCTGCCTTACCGCGCGTGCCCTCGGGGCATCATCCGTCGTGCTGACTTCGTCATCGCATGAAATGAACTCCAAGCTCAAGCGCTTCTGCAGCTCTATAACAAACAAATGGGGCGGCAGCTTCTCGGCCCAGTTCACCTCAAACTGGAAAAACTACATGCACTCAAAGACCAACTACAAGACAGTATACCTAACCAGATACGGCATTCCAATACAGAAGCAGCAGTATTCCATACGTTCATACAAGAATATCCTCCTCATAATCTCTACAGACAAGGAAATGCCTGAGTTGAACAAACTGTCCGATTTCAACATAAGCATAACTGCCCAACCTCATTCCTCGATAGCTGCGATGGCAATATTCCTGAACACTTACTATGCAGGGCGGGAGCTCTCTTTAAATTTCAGCAAGGCGCAGTACAAGGTGGTGCCAAGCCCGCACGATTCGATACTTAAAGAGCGCTAAATTGACCAGTATTTTCTGTTTTTTATGAATTGTCTCTGCGTCTCCAGCACCTCAAGGTAAAATGACTTGTCTGTAGTTTTGAGCATTCTGAGCACCCGCGCGGCTCCTGCCTTCCCTATCCCATATGTCTCCAGAGTGAAGACCGCTTTCCACCCGAATTCGCTGATTAGGCTGGCGACTGCCATCATGTCGGCAAACCTGCGTTTCTCCGATGTCGAAAGCTTGCGCCCCAATGTCCGTTTCTTTATTATGTCTGTATCGCCTTCAAGCGCGAGACTTAGCATAGGGCTTCCGCAGTTGGGGCATTTTAGTTTTGGCTGTGCATCTTTTAGCTCGGACACCATCCTTGAGAAGGCAAAACCGCAGTATGTGCATATCATGTCTGCGCTCTTGTGCATCACGTACTCAGCAAAAGAAGACACTATCTCATCGTCCGGAGCAACAGGGAGCATGAGTTCGCTTGAGTAATACGCAGAATTTATTACGTTGTCTGCAAGAGGGCTCAGCATATCCCCATTTATATCCCTGAACTTTATCTCCCCAGAAGATACTCTTTCAACAAAATCCCTAAGCGCGGGGAGATCAAAATAGTTGTTCATAAGCTCCCTCACTGTCTCGTTGTAAACAGGCGTGTCCTTAAACACCCGTACCAGCCTTCTCACCATATTCTTTCCTACATTGGCATCCTTATCAAGCACTCCGAAGAACTTCGATATTGCGGAAAACCTGTAAAGGAAAAGTTCGCTTCTCTCTATGGCGTTAAGCAATGTTGCCTCAATCGTATCTGCCTTAAGCAACCGTATTATGCTGGCTATGTCGAAGCTCGGCGGCAATTCGAAAAGCACCATATAAGGGGAGGCTCGTGAATTTATGCTGTGGCCAAGTTTTGCTGCTGCGAAATATGATATTATCCTGCCGAGCGCTTCATTGGCAAGCGTTCCAAGCCTTACGTGAAGTATTGTATACTCCCCCACGTTCTCTATGTAAGCAGTATCCTCATCCAACATAAAAGCCTTGTTCTGCGCCTCTATGAAAGAGGATACAGGCTCAATTCTCCCTGTAAACATTTCGCGATCTACTGCCTTTCCAGAAAAAAGCCGGTATATCCTGCCCGCAACTTTTCTGTCAACAGGTATATCCTCCCCGCTCCAATCAGGCACCGCTGCATTGCTGTCGGAAGACGGCTCGGCATTGATCGTATCATCATCTATGCTTAGCACCTTCCATGGCAAACCTTTCGTGATAAACGCAACTCCTTCGTCAAGATAGCTCGTGACGAACTGCTCGTCAAGGAATGATACTGTCCTGTTGTCTATCACGCTCCGTACCCTGAATTTTCTTTTGTCGGATATGAAACTCAGGTGGTCATAATAGAACATGCGTGTCATAGGCGTTGCGTTCACGTATTCTGAATCCTTTACTACGAGCCTTCTACCCACCATGAAATCAATCAATGCTCCAACGTTTTGGTAGGCTTTATCGAATATGTTGGACCTTCCGATTATTCTTGATATGTCCTTCGTGGTGGACCTGCCGCCGGAATCCAAAACAATGCCGCATATTTGTTGCATCATGACATCGAGTGCATTTTTTTGAGGGCTAAAACTCTCGAAATCATACCCTTTCAGGTTGTTTATTATCGATACGGATTCTACTGCCTCGAGCGGATTGGCTGGAATTATGACTCCTTTAGCAGTCAGTAGCTCTCCATGTCCGCTCCTTCCCACCCTTTGCATAAGGCGTATTGCCTGTCGCGGCGATCCATACTGCACTACTAGATCAATGCTGCCTATGTCTATTCCTAGCTCCAACGAGCTCGTGGCAACGACGCTCTTAACTTTGCCTTTCTTAAAGTCCTCCTCCAGCCTGATACGTTCCTCTTTGTTCAGAGAGCTGTGGTGCACGCCCACTCCTCCGAGATTCTGCTCCTTATCAAGCTCCTTAAGTTTGCTTCCAAGGGCCTCGACCACATGTCTCGTGTTCCCAAAAATGAGGACGGACTCATGCTTCTTTATGTATTCTGCAAGCAGCTCTATTCTCCCATGTGACCCAACTGCATCCTTTCCCCTGGTCTCCGACTGCGACCTCACATCTATCTTTATGTCTATGCTCTTTCTTGTGCTGCTTTCTATTAGTATGCATTTTTTATTCCCTGAAAAGAACGACATTATTGCCTCAGCATTTCCCACAGTTGCGCTTAAGCCTATTCTTTGGTATCCTGGTGAAATCTCCTCAAGCCTCTCCAAGGCTATTGAGAGTTGGGCGCCCCTTTTGTTATGATACAGCTCATGGGCTTCATCTATAACAACTGCAACCAAATTTTTCATTTGAGACCTCATAGATTTTGCCGGCAATATGCTTTGCAGCGTCTCGGGCGTTGTAACTAGCAGCTCGGGGGCCTTCCTCGCCTGGCGGGCTCTCTCAGACTGGCTTGTATCTCCGTGTCTTGCGCCCGCTTTAAACCCCAGCGAACCGGCTATTTCCTCGAGCCTGCGCACTATGTCCCTATTTAAAGATCTCAGCGGTGTTATGTAGAGTATCCGCACTCCGCTACCTTTGGTTTCTGACGCCCTTTTGAACAGCGGTACAACTGCAGCTTCTGTTTTTCCGGACCCGGTCGGCGCAACCAGGAGAAAATTGCCCCCAGACCCAAGCTTTTCAAAACTCAGCTTTTGTATTGCTGTTAGTTTGCCGTGTTTTTCAATAAATCTAGAATATATTTTTTCCATCCCGACGCCTATTTCCTAAAGACCTTAATTCCTATGAAATATGACATAATCGCTATCAGGATGCCAATTACAATCACAAGATAGAGGATAGAGTCAGGCACCCTCACATAAATGTCACTGCCTGTGGAATCGTTGAAATTGAAAGCCATGCCGTCATGCTGTATTGTACCCTCAACAAACCCGAAAGGAACATTTTCCAACTTAACTTCACCAGATACATTCAACGGTACTGTGGTGTGCGTTCCATTGCTAAATGTCAATTCCGCTACGCCTGTTGCCGGCGTTCCAAAATAGCTCCTGACGTATATTGAGACATTGTAAACCGGAAGAGCGAAGTAGAACGTCCTGTTTCCTGTAACGTTGATTGTGTTGGAAATACCCAGCTCCGAATTTTTGTATAGTGCGTATTCCACAAGGTGCTGGCCATATGTGAGATAAGGGCTGGAGTTGTAAAACTCATTATCGATTTCAAATCCCGTCACGTTTATCTTTGAACCGTATCCGTCAAGTGCCTCAAGCCCAGTTCTGTAAGCCCTTTCGAAAACAGCATGCAGATGAACCGGCTGCACAGCATTGAAGCTCGCGCTACTCGTATTATACACTCCACCCCATGACAGGAATTCATAGGTATTACCTCCAACACTGTAATATTGCGGAACGGATATGTTCACCTCAGCGCCTCTGGAATACCATCCCGATCCGCCCGAATTTCCATATTCGCTCGTAACATTCACCAAGTACTGCAATTCCCATTCCGCACTCTCACTGATTGGTCCACCAACCCTTATACTGAAGCGCGTGTCGTTTCCTGTATACGACCCATTACCAACTCCATTCCATCCAATGAATGCTTCTCTAGTAGTGTTGTTTATGTAAATGTAAGGTTTGGACGATATGTTCACCTCAGCGCCTCTGGAATACCATCCCGATCCGCCCGAATTTCCATATTCGCTCGTAACATTCACCAAGTACTGCAATTCCCATTCCGCAGTTTCGCTCACATTGTTGTAAATTTCAAGAGT
>JAJZKF010000019.1 GCA_021804305.1 Microcaldota archaeon
AGCAGACACGACGAAAAGAGGCATGAGCAGCATCTCGACACCGTAGCTTACGAAAAGGTAAGAGAGTTCAAACCTCAGGCCTGCAACCGCAAGGACGAATAACGCAAAGATTCCCGCTCCGGTAAACAGGTCCCTGCGCTGTACATCTGGCACTAGCTTCTCTTTTGCCGTGAAAAGCGAAAGCAGTGGCAGCATAAGCAGCGGCATAATCACGTATGTGGACGGGTCCGTATCGCTTATGTACGCCGACGTTATGCGCAACGGATCCGCTATCGCGATCAGTATCAGCAGCGTAAGGAGTGCTATGCCCACTCTCTTGTCATAGCGCAAAAAAAACACCTGTTTGTCCTCGGCCGATATAGGCGTCATCATATTCAGCAGTTACTCTTGTCTTCACAGGACAATAGATTAACGGATATAACCTATTTAGCCTTTATTGTGAAATGAGAGAACATGGTCAGGGCAAGATTCCATTATGTGCCGCATACGGCAGACATGGCGTACGTCGCCTACGGCAACAGCTTCGGGGAGGCCATTGAAAACGCAGCAGGGGCACTCCTCAGCATAATCCTCGATGTTAAAAAGCTGGAAAAAGCCCGCGGGAAAGTACGGCGCATCGATATACGGGAGACAGCAGAGAGCATCGAGGATCTGGCATGGTTCGTACTGCAGGACATACTCTCAAAGCGCGAGATAGGTGGTCTTAACGCATTTGCATTCAAGGTCGGAAAGTTCTCCCACAACGGAAAGTTTTCCATGAGAGGCGAGCTCATATGCAAGGAAACCACTGGAGATTTCCTCCTCATGGAAGTGAAGGCTGTCACTCCTCATGGCCTCGAGGTCAATGAGAGGAAGGGTACCTTTTCAGTAAAGGTCGTTGTGGACATCTGACTGCTCTCTATCTTCTGCCCATGATGGTCTTAGCTGCAACCTGCGCAGGGTTGACAATGTTCTCTATTCCTAGGTCCTTCAGGTGCGCTTCCGTATCCGTGTGTGGCGCTACCACGAATAGCTCAACGTTCTCTGCGAGTTTCCTTACCACGAGTACAACGTATATGGTATTGGAACTGTTCTTCAGATCAACGATTATCCTCTTCGCCTTTTGCAGGTTGAATTTCTCCATGTCGGATCTCAGGGTGTAGTCTGCAGTATATGCCAGATAGCCTCGCTCGCGAAGCACATCCGCTACTGTCTTCTCCGCAGTTATTATCATGAAATGCTCCTTTTTCTCCTTGAGCATCTCCGCAAGAGCGGCATTAGTGGAATCGTATCCCACCAGAACTGTATGGTCCTTCAGCCTGCTCTTCTCCACCGAAGAGAGCCTCATAGAAAGTTTTTCTATCCTGGAACTCATCAACTCACCAGATATCTCTGTAAGGGCAACAAGGAATACCGAAAGCCCTGAAACTATCAGGACTATGGCGAATGCCTTTGCGGCAGATGTAACGGGCACGATGTCGCCGTACCCTACCGTGGATATTGTCGTAATCGTGAAATAGAACGCATCAAGCGGCGAATGTATTGCGACGTTGAAATCTCCCCTACTGCCGAAATAGTAGGCCCCCAACGTGCCGTAAAGGAGTACGATTGCCATTCCCAACGCGTACGCTATAAATCTTCCCTTGACGCGAAACAAGATACTACCCAACGCATATCTGTTACTATCCTAAACCCGATATCGTGACATCCTCCCACCAGTGAACGGCGTGGGCTTCCTCTGCGTTCATGCAATCACTGCATCCCGCAAAGGATGTGTTTTATCGGTTCTCAGTTCTTCGAGAGTTGCCTCCTGTTGAGGTCTTACATTCTTTCCCTGAGCGTGACTTCCCCTCTGTCCGAGGGTAGCTCTATTGAGTATGTTTATTGATGCATTTATGTCCCTGTCCTTTGACATTCCGCATCTCTGGCAGTTGTATGTCCTTTCCGAAAGCGGCATCTCTTGGATGTTGCCACAATTACTGCATGTCTTTGAGGTGTTTTTTGCGTCCACTTTGACTACACTCAAACCAGCACTTTCAGCCTTGTATGAGAGCAGTTGGATGAACCTATTCCCTGAAGCGTTATGAATCGCACCTGCGAGCCGGTGATTCTTTACCATCTTCTGAATTTGAAGGTCTTCAACTGCAAATGAGGTGTATCCAGAGGTTACCAGTGTTTTTGACAACTTGTGCAGATAGTCATCGGATTGGTTTGCCAGGTGTTCATATGTCTTCTGGAGACCTGCCTTTGCCTTCTCTCTTCTCTTTGACCCCTTATCCCTTCTTGCAACTCTTTTTTGCCATATGGCAATCCTCCTTTTCTTTTGCTGCACGAACCTCGGCTTCTCTATCTTTGTTCCATCAGAAAGTGCGGTGAATGAATTTAGCCCCAGGTCTATTCCTACTGGATTCGAATTTTCCACTTCTGGAATCTTGATGTCGGTTATTGCAGTGAAGATTGCATAATACCTGTCAGCATCCTTCTTGATTGAAAGGGTCTTGATTTTGCCTTCGATTGTTCTGTGCAGTTCTATTGGCATAGTCCCTATCCTTGAAACCCTGAGTCTTCCTTTATGAATTGAGAAGGAACCGTTGTCCTGAGGATAAGTCATTGACTTGCATCTGTCCATCGGCCTGAATCTCGGAAATCCGACTTCCTGTTTCTTTCCTTGCTTCTTCTCCTTTACTCTTCTGAAGAAGTTCTGATACGCCTTCATAAGTCTGTATTCTATCTCGCATCTTGTCTGCGAATACAGTTTCAGGTATTTTTTGTCTTCTTGAATTATCTCTTTCACAAATCTGTTGAATTGTGCCATTGATGTTTTATGGTTCCCACTCTTATATGATTGGATAGATTTCTCAAGAAGTTTATTGTAGAACTGTTGCGCAAGAACCAGTCTTTCATCTATCTCCTCCTGCCTTGTGGTGTCAGGGTAGATTCTGAACTTGTAGGCTCTTGTCAGTTCCATGCAACCTATATTTCCATCCATATTTATACGCCTTACTACGGTTCGCTTTCATCCCACCCATGAATGGTGTGGGGATTTCCCGCCCACAGTGTTAAATAGTTGGCGTTTTTGGGACCGATTATTGGCGCTCACACCTGAAGTAGGCTTGCATCCCCTATGATTTTGCCCCCACTTCGAAGTTCCACGCTTTCCCTGCCTCCAATGTTTCTGCACACACTAACTTCCAGCCCTTCCAGGTATCCCACCGTTATGCCTCCTGATTCCCTATACGTTTTCGGAGCTATGGTGTACAGAAGCGCGGCTATGTTCAGGTCATGCGCTACTCCTATCATTATTCGTTTGTCTCCTTTTCGCATCGTCGCGGCTACTCTTCTTGCATTTCCGATCTCTGCGTACAATGGCTCTGCCAGCGTGTCTATAACCTGTCTGCCTTCATCGCTGTCTGAAAAGTCCTCGTGCCCGAAGTCAATGCTGCATACGTGCCTTCTTACGTTTTTCACGCACTTCCACATCCTGTCATCTTCCGATATCTGTCTGAAGAATTCCCTATTCACCTCCACTTCCTGCTCCGTCCCTGGATAAAACCCCTTCGCTATTTCTCTTCCAGTCTCAACGGCCCTGCCTATATGCGATGTCATGGGCCTCATCAGGACATGCCCCTTCCTGCTTTCCCTCAACCGTTCACCGAATCTCCTGGCCTGTACCCTTCCGTCTTCAGTAAGCCCGGCTACTGTGAACTCTGCGTATCTCTCTATCAGCTCCCTTTCAGCATGCCTTATCAACAGAAGTTCAACTACTGTATCGGTGTTACCCTGCGACGCTGCACTGCAATAATCTGCTACGGCCATATCCATCGCTGCATGTTTATTCAATTTTCTATACTGATATTTATCGTTTCCAGTAAGACCATTCAAAAAGATGTAATCTAGCTTCTCCTGAACGCGACTTTTAAACCAAGCTCCATGGCATTCCTTATGGTGGATGCCTGCTCATTGTCAACCCGTGTCCTATAAAACCTAACCGCTTCAAGGCCAGACGTGCCTCTGAGGACGGTGCCCCGTATATCTGCAAGCTCAAAACTGGCTCCTGCAAGGTTTGAATAGGAGAAATCCGAATCCCTGATCCGTATGCCGCTGCGGTTATCTGCCCCTCCTCCTGCTCCGCCAAAGTTAAGTCCCCCCAGAAAGAGCCGGGAAAAGTCAAGCATGCTCATATCCCTGCCTTCGGCTATCATCCTTCCTATCTCCCTACTGTCGCATACTCGTGTCCTGTTCATATTCGTGTACCTGGGCTCCCATGCGTAATCTATATCCAGCGCATTGTCCATGTAATCAATGAGCAGTTTCCTCATTTTCTCCATCTGGTCTTCTCGTACAAGCACCCCGAACAGGAAGGCGGCATGCTCAATACCAAGTATCCTATCTACCTCCTCTTCCCTAAGATCCGTAAAGATCAGCTGTTGCCTAAAAGCGCTCATGAAGCCATCGCTCTTCGCAATTCCTTCCGAAGTTCTTCCGCCGGTACGCAACATCCAATCACTGCGAACAAAAAATGTATACTTACAAAACGAGACACACGAAGTTATATAAAAGAGTTTGCCGGCTTGCGGTGTTTGACGTTGTAAAATTCAGACAATTCCGGGCCGTTCTGCAAGGAAGGAGCCATGCCTTCTGATCATCCTGACAATATGCCAGTGGGAAGCCTTGGACGACAGCAGGTCTCGATGCTTTCTAATCCGGAACAAACGAACTAAACTACCAATAGCCAGGAAAGGGAGTCGAACCCCTCTTTTCCGCTCTGCAGGCGGACGCATAGCCGATCTGCCATCCTGGCGCAGCTGTCGACGAACTAACTGCAGCTACAACTATTGCCACAAATAAGTTCTTATACTCCTCCTTTTTATTACTAACAGAGGGTGGTTGCGCATGGAACTAGCATTTGAACACATTCCGAAGGAATTCGTATCGAAGACAGCATTTTGTGATTATAAGACTCCGATAACCGAAGTCATTGACAAGATATCCCGGCACGGGGCAATCGTCGTGATGAACGGCAAGCAGTACTACGGCATACTCGACAGCAGGTCTGTTGCAAGGAAAGGGGGTGTTAGCCTGATGAAGGGATCCGCAGTAAGGAAGTTTGCGAAGCGCGTGCCAGCGATAGATTCCACGACTACCATAAAGGATGCGGTATCCTACCTGTACAACAGCAGTTCAAAAGCGCTTCCATACTTCGAGAAAGAGCGCGTGGCAGGCATTGTACGCAGAGAAGAGCTCCTCAAGGCGATACTTTCCCTGCACCTGCTCTCCGACAGCAAGGTTGGCGATGTAATGTCAACGCCCCTCATAGCGATAGAGAGCGGCACAAGCGTATCACAGGCCAAGACGCTAATGCAACAGAACAGGATAAACCGCCTTCTTGTTAACCAAGGTACCGGGAGTCACGGCCTGCTAACGTACAGCAACATCTCTAAATACTACGCAAGGGCGAAAGGCAGAGCTCCTAAGTACGAGAGGCAGAAACGCGCCGAGAATCCTGACATAAGCAGCATAGTCGAGAACAATCCGTATACCATAGAGCATGATTCGGGTGTCGAAGACGCCATCAGGATGTTTGTTGAGAAAGACATCTCCTCCCTGCCCGTTGTAAAGAAAGGCAAGCCTGTCGGCATGCTGACCATCAAGGATGTTTTCGAGTCAATACTGTCTTCAGGGTACGGGAAGAGGAAAAATATAGAGATATCCGGACTCGACCGCTACACGCTTGATTACGGTGCTGACATAGAACGTGAGCTCGAGAGGCTGGAAAGCAAGATAGACCGATTCCATGGAATAGGCGTAGAAAGGATGTCATTGCACGTCAAGCGCGCCAAGGCCAGGAACTACGATATAAAACTCAGGCTATGGCTTGACCGGAAGGGAGGCGGCGCCATATCCGCTTCGGCAACAGGCTTCTCGCTAGAAAAGACCCTTCGGGATGTTACCGAGAAGGCATACAACTTTATAAAAGATGACATGAAGATAGTCTACGCGATGAGGAAGCGTAAGGGTAGTTCCGAATGAATACCGCGAGCCGCAAAGAATCCAAGGCGCAGTCGAGCTTCGAGCTTCTAATAACTCTCTCATTCGGGATAGCCATACTGCTGCCTTTAGTGCTCATAGCATTCGTGCAGCTGTCAAATGCGAGTTCATCTCTCACCAGCGCAGAATCGCAGCAGGCAGCCAGCAAGCTGTCAGGGGTTGCAACATTCATAGGCAGTGAGGGACCACCTGCAAAGCAACTTGTCGAGATACAGGTCCCGCAGGGTGTACAGTACATCGATGTGGGTACCCAGAGCAATGGCGTAGGGCATGAAGTAATATTCGTGATAAGATCTCCAACTGGGCTTAGCTATATAACCTCATACACTCCTACAAACGTTAGCGGATCTCTTGGTGGCATAACTTCCCAAGGCAGTTACCTGATAAACGTAAGCGCACAGTCCAACTGCCCTTCCAACCCTCTCCTGCCTTGCGTGTATATGATTCCGCAGACCTGATGTGCTCAAATGAAGAACCAGATAGCCCTCGAGTTCATAATAATCTTCTCTTTCGTAGTGTCCTTATTCCTGTTCATATTCATAGTGATCTCAAACCAGCGCGCACTCCTGACAAACCAGCAGGCGTTCTCGCAGCTGCAGTCAACCGCACAGCAGATAGCGCAGCAGATAAACACGGCGTACGAGGCAGGCACTGGATACTCGGCAAACGTGCCTATACAGAGCCTATTCGGCATCAGCATATACGATATCAACATAACGCGCAACGGTGTGGTGATACTCTCCGCGAAGGAGGCTAAGCAAACAATAGAAGCTGTTGCGTATTCCGAGGCGCACAGTGTTTTGGCCTCGAACTCAATGAATACTGCGTTTCTTGACATCCAGAACTCTCTCGGCGAGATATGCGTTGATTACCAGTGCCCTTCTCCATCAAATCAGACAAATGGCATAAACATGACTACTGCTGTTGTCCATGCGGCAGAGTTCGACGGCCAAAGCAACAGCTATATAGGAGCTTCAGGCCAACCCGGTTGGAGCTCCGCATTTACAGTGTCGGCATGGGTCGAGACCAACGTCGCTCCGGGGGCCGGCAAGTATTATGAGATATTCAACAACAACCAGGTCTTCCTACGCATATCCGGCGATTCTGGCTCTACCCCGGATTACTCGTTCGGATGTTTTGCAAAGCTCTCCGACGGCAGCGTCGAGCCGCGGGCAAGCAGTGGTTTTGTTCCGTTGCCCCACACCTGGAATATGGTGACGTGCACATGGGCTGGAAATACGCTCTCAATATATGTAAACGGGGCGCTGCGCGGCACGCCTAGCACAAGATCCGGCTCGCTCATCTCCACGACTGTTGGTCCTTACATCGGCATATCAGAGCAGACAAATCTTGGGGTCAATCCCTGGAACGGCATGATAAGCAACATGCAGCTATACAACACAGCACTCACTCCCGCGCAGGTGATGCAGCTATATCAGGAAGGCATAGCCGGCCAGCCCCTGCTGCCGACATCAGCATGGTATCCTCTTAACGGAAATGCAGCCGATTACAGCGGCAACGGCGGCACAGGCACAATATCCGGACCTGTGCTTTTTCCCACTGTCGCGCAGCTTACAGCGAAGATAACCAATAGCGCCGGCGCCGCAGTGAAGGGAGTTCTGGTCGGCTTCGTATCGACTCTCGGCAATTTCACTTCCGGAGGTTATTTCGCCAACTACACCGATTCCAATGGGATGGCACGTGCATTTCTTGATCAGCCTCTCAGCGTGGGCGGCACAGCCGTTGTAAAGGCAACAGCGTTCAATGGAAATCTTCTGAGCCAGAAGAACTTGACGAGCTGGTGGCCTCTGAATACAGGCCAGAGTAACCTGACATACGACTTTGCAAACGGCATAACCGGAAACATAGTGAATGCTTCATGGAGCTATCCAAACTATGCTGCTGTGTTCAACGGGAAAAACGCGTGGATCGAGGCGTACAACTCCGTGCCGTTCAACTTCACATCAGGATCATTCACCTTCGGCGCATGGATCAAGACGAAATCAGACGCGCAGGACAACGAGATACTTGCAAAGGGGGGCAGTTGCTCCGTGGGCGGATACAAGCTAAACACACACGGCGGTTATCTGAGAGGCAGCATAAATAATCAGGGCGCCGATCCTTATTACACTGTGGTATCTCCCCAGAAGGTCAATGACAATAGGTGGCACTATGTTGTATATCGCGTCTCGAATCTAGGAGCTCCGAATACAAACCTGTCTCTCTTCATAGACGGGGTGCCCAGCAATACCTACGGACCATTCAGCACTGTGACCTGGAATACACTCGTACAGGATCACTTCGGGATAGGCTATTCTGATGCTGTAAATACAATCTCCTGCCCATTCTATTTCAACGGTTCGATAGCAAACGTGCAGGTATACAACAGCATTCTGAATGATGATCAGATCCTGTCGCAGTACTACGCGGGGCTTTCCGGAGATCCGATACCCGCGAATCTGATCGCGTGGTGGCCCCTGGACGGCAATGCCGCCGATTACAGCGGCAACGGCAATCAGGGCAGCGCATTTGGCAATCTCGGCTACTCAAACCCTGCGTCACCTTCCGCTTTCAATGCAAGCACCATACTAGTCGCAAGCTTCAACGGGATAAACAGCTACATGAACATATCGGGTTCGCCTGCTCTTGATTCAGGAAAGCAGTACTCGGTCGTGTCATGGATCAATACGACAAGCACAAGCCCTGAGATGATCTTCTCAGCGTGGAACAACAGGATAACTGGCTATCAGCTATATGTCAATGGCGGAATGGCAGAAACGTACTCCAATGGGGCATCCGATCCCACAAATGCATTTGTGAGCAATGGAAGGTGGCATCAGGTGATAGCTGTCTTCCAGGGCAACGAACGGTATCTGTATCTCGACGGATCCCTTGTGCAGGCAAACAGCGCATCCGATAACTATGCCAATACTGGAAATAACCAGATAGGCGCACAGTGCGCAACACTTATGGCGTGCACCATGTATTTTACTGGCAATATAGCAAACGTGCAGGTATACAATACCTCACTCTCCGCCGGACAGGCAGGCGCACTTTATTCGGAAGGGCTTGGGGGTTTTCCATTAAGCAATGCGACCCTTGCCGGATGGTGGCCGCTAGAAGGGAATGCGAATGACTATTCAGGGGGCATGAGCGCAAGCGCACCGGTAAACGTCATATACCATAAGGCGGGTCTTGTATCTCCGCATCCTCGTCTATTCCAGGAACGCTCTTCTCACGTATGTTCAGCCCCT
>JAJZKF010000020.1 GCA_021804305.1 Microcaldota archaeon
GCCACAGGTCCTCGCAGGGCAAAAGAACAAGAAGGTCCTCCAGGAAGCAAGAAGTCAAGATTCCACAAAAGCTCATTTGAGTCTGCAGTTCAATTTGGTAAAACCGCGGCATTCATGGTATCACCCAGCCTGTATGTCGGGTCCAGAGTAAAGGCAGGGATCAAGAACGTGGTTGAAAAGAGGGAGAGCATAAGGCGTCAGGCAAGGTCTGAACAGCGAACGATAGACGATAGAGCAGCGAAAGGTCTCAGCACCACCGGCGTAACAAGATATGGCAAGGCAAAAGATGACGCTTCAAGCATGGCGCATGGAAGTGCATTAAAAGTGGCGGAGCGGCACATTGGAAACAGGCAATATTCAGATCTTTCAAAATCAGAAAAAAGGAGCCTTAAGAAGGCTGTAAATGCAGAACTTGACAAGGCTTATGGAAAGACGGGCCGCACAGTTGTCGGGGCAGCTGCAATAGGGGGTTTGAATCTATATCGGGCTGCAAAGGACGGAGTAGTCGGCGGAGGCGGAGCAAAGGGCGCCGCAACTGCGATGGGCAAAAAGCTTAGGGAGAATGTCAAAAATGTAGGCATGCAGGGGACTTCTCTTGGAACTGCTAAGATAGCTAGGGCTGCAATAGACTCTGTATTCCTAGCAAAGATAGGAGCTCAGGCAGGCAGAGAGATATCGATAACAGACCCAAGGCTAAAGAATGATAGGCAAAGGAACCTAGTTGCAGCCGCTCAGGAGGCCCACATACTTCAAACCAGGGATCCGGCAAAGCTTCAAGAGCACCTTAGCAGGATAGAGGGCGATCTGCACAAGCTTGGATATACTGTTCCTTCACCTCAGCAAAAACCAAGCATCGTCCAGGTTGCAGGGGCGGGCGCGGCCCAGATCAATAGCACGTCTAAAAAGCCGCAATCAAATTCGGACATGGTCGAAAGATTAATACAGCAAAAAGTGGTCTTAGGTCAAAACAAGAAGGCTGATCCATCTACTATCGCCCAATTGGCAGCCGATCCGGACAAAAGGGTCAGCGTATCTGCACTGAGGAACGCAAACCTCTCCGATGCGGATAGGGCAAATCATATGCAGGCCCAGATAAGTAAAGAGCAACAACTCAGATCAGAGATATTGAACCTTCACCAAAATCTTGCAAACCAGACGGATTTGACCGGTCCGGTAGCCCAGCAGCTAAAAGCAGAGATAAGCAGCAGGGCTGCAGAACTGGGCGCCGTGCATCAAAAGATGTCAAGTCTTATAGACAATCCTAAAACCGACAAGGCCGCTGCAATGAGCATGAGCACCGAGATACTTCAGACCCAAAGCCAATTCAAGCAGGCAGATGAACAGATCAGCAGCAATCCTGCAGCAAGCGGGCGGAAGGTTCATCTAAGCGACATTATGGCAGGCAGGGACATAACTGCTCCAGACAACGAGGCGAAGATAAAAGATGAGGTAAGCAAGCATGCCCATTCAGTGGCTGCCAAGAAGGAGTTCGAGAAGGCGCCAAGGGAGACCTTGGAGAAGCTCTCCCAGGATCCGGATCCTACTGTTAGCAAGCTTGCCGATAATGAGCTTAAGAGCAGGGACACTTACGGCACAGATGTAAAGACGGCTCTTATGCGTGTTGGCAGCGCGGATGAGCCTACTCTTAGGAGCCTTGCTGGCGACTCCGATCCAACTATAAGCTCCATGGCCAAGGCCGAACTTAGAAAGAGGTTCGGCAAATCCGTCTAATCCAATCTCCTATTCCTCCAGCACCTAGGGGTAATGCTTTATAAGCTAATTTTGATAAGCTATTAAATAGTTTAAGAGCCATATCTTATGCGGTGGTATATTTGAATAGCGGAAGTCAAAGGTTGGTATTTGCGATAATCGCTGGAATTGGATTAGTCTGTGCCATAATCACCGGCCTTGTTCCGGCGGGTCTATCGGAATTCGCCTTGATATTTGCAATCATATGTATAGTCGCAACCCTAATAGCATTTGCCAGCAAGGACCACTTCTTCATGTTCGATGCCTTCTTGCATATGAAGAACATGACTGCGGTGATAGATGGAAATGATCCATTCTACATGGCTCCAAGTGGAAATGCGATAATAGTGAGGCGGGATAACGAGGTCTTTGCCACTGCGTTCATAAAGATTCCGATTTATAGTTCGGCAACAGAGATGGACGATGACGAGAAGTACAATTTCGCGCTACTATTCGCAAGGCTAATAAGCATAAGCAAGACGCCCATTCGCATCTCATCGCAGCTCCACTCGATAAACAAGGACGAGTACATATCAAGGATAAATACAAAACTAAACGAATCCGAGGGCAGGTACAACACGCTGCAGAGCGATACAAATGCAAATCCAAAGGCGCTAGACAGGGTCAAGGGAGAGGTTACTATGTGGAGGAACATGCTCGATAACGTTTCAAGAAGCAACTCGCAGGAGCTTGAGGTCTATGCTATGGTAACTGCGCTGGGCAACTCCGAAGACGAGGCAGTGAATCTGGTAGCGCTCAAGGCAGACGAAATATCTGCAGGAATAAGCGCCACGCTTGGCGTTACTGCATCAGTGATAACTGGAAATGAAATACTCATATTCATAGAGCCAGACTACATGATACCTCCGGCGACCATAAGCGAGGTAATGAAGTACAAAGGGATGTCAACACCGTCGTGATATTATGGATGAAACAACCGTAGCATATCTTGCAATCTGTGCAATTATACTGATGCTTCTTCTTGCATCTTCATCAAAGTTCGGCCTGGTAGGCATACTAATCGACGTCCTCGCAGTTTTAGGGGTCTTCATCCTGCTTCTGCTCGCATTCGCCGACTTCCTTGTCGTACCTCTGTTTACAAAGCTGTTCAACATTATTATGGTTCCGGCAAAGAACTTCACCATAACGAGCGGGCAGGATGCAGTGGTGAAGTATTCGAATGGCATATACTATGCAACCGGCTATCTCACCGCCAATGTGTACAACTACATCTTTGCAGCTGAGAGGGCCACCGAGGACGAACCTGAGCTTACGGCAGCTCCAGAGAAGTGGGAGAAGGCCATAATGAACATACACTTTCCCTTCAAGTTCAATATGGTGGTTGCATCGGAGGAGATACAAAGGTACAGGGACGAGCTGGAGACCAAGAGGGGTCTCCTCGAATTCCAGTACTCAAAGGAGATGCAGTCCACAAATCCAAACCCAATGGGCCTTGAGAATATGCAGAGGCAGATAAACGTCATACAGACGAGGATAGACAAGATAGGCGAGGGCGAAAAGCCGGTCAACAGCATAATGTATGTCGAATCTACTGCTGTGGGAGTTAGCCTCAAGGAGGCCAACGACGCGCTTGCAAACCAGCTAAACGAGTTGCAGACGGTATTTAATGTCTTCGATCTTAGCCTAACGAGAATAATGGGTAGGGAGCTTTACCTGCTATTCAAGTTCAATTACCTGATTCCGAGCCTAAACGAGCTGACATCGGCGTTCAACATACAAAGATGATATCATGGGGCTAATCAAGATACAAAAGATAATGAGCAACGAACTCGCCAAGAGGACATTCATCAGCAGGCCTCCGGAACCTCCCCACGACCTCCTGCTAAACGACCCTACGGATTCAGTATTCATAGGCATAACAAGGAGGTTCGGCGTTCCATTCACCTGGACCTTTGGCACGCTCACAAACCCGCACCTATCTGTAGTTGGAATAACCGGTTCAGGAAAGAGCTTCTTCGTAAAGACATTTTTGATAAGGGCCAACTACGTCTGGGGCACAAACGCGATAATAATCGACTGGGCAGGGGAGTACAAGGGATGGGTAAAGCAGAGCGGAGGCACCATCGTCTCATTCGGAAAGGGCGACTACATCAACCTTATGGATCTAGCAGGCATGAAGCCGATAGACAGGGTAAAGCAGATAATGAACTCCCTGGACATACTAACTGACATATCAAACTTCCCCGAGCAAAGGAGGCTCACATCAGAGGCGCTTGAACAATCATACCTGAATGCAGGCTTCATAATATCGAGCGCTCCGGTGGGTGACAAAGAAGCCCCAACACTAAAGGATGTGGCCAGGCTTCTTGAGGAGAAGATGCAGGAAGGAACGTACGAATACCCTGCAGAACTCGAGAATGCGATATATAGGCTAAGGCAGTTCTCAAGGGAGGGGGAGGACTACTTCGCCCAGAAGAGCACCATAAACCTTGACAAGCTCATCTCATCCGGGCTAGTTGCGATAGACCTGTCTGGCCTTCCTGACGAGAAGTTCAGGGCACTTGCCGCACTCTTCATACTGCAGACGCTGAAAGAGAAGATGAGGCTTGAAGGATGGAGCGCTTCCAAGGGGCTAAAGGCCATAATAGTCCTAGACGAGGCCTGGAAGGTTGCCAGCGACGAGAGGAGCGATGCCATAACGATAATTAGGGAGGGAAGGAAGTACCAGTTCGGGCTCATAGTAGCATCCCAGAATCCGACCGACATCAACGAGGCGATCTTCTCCAACGTCGGCACCAACATCATACTAAAGATAAAGTTCCAGAAGTTCATGGACTACATACAAGGATCCCTCAACTTCTCGCAGTTCATAAGAAGCGAGATAACAAAGCTTGGGGTCGGGCAGGCTGCAATAGACATGTCCTTTCAGACTTCTGCCCAGTTCCCGTCGACGTTCATAATAAACAGGATAATCGGCGAGGTGCCTCTTGACGTGTACACTGTGACTCTGGCAGACCTGCTAAGCGAGTCCGAGCTAAGGGACCAATCGATACAGAAGGAATACTCGTTCGAGAAGCCATTCCTCAGGTCCAAGTTCATAGATAACAACATAAATACCGAGGCGATAGACAACATCATCAGCCGTCTCGACGCAAGGAACAGGCTCGTTGACCTAAGGGAGTTCGTGAGGATACTACTGTCGGAGAAGCTTTCAAAGGACTCCGTGGTATCATTCCTCAGGAGCAGCGGAGTCACCGACTCGCTGATAACCAGGGCATTTGGGTACGGTGAATAGGTGTTTGATTGTCTGGAACGTTCGCCATAAACAAGATCGAGTTCAAGAGGATACTCTCAAGCTTCAAGGTCAGCGACAAGAACATAGAGTCAATCCTCACGCAGCTCGACAGGCAACATAGGCACGTGAATGTGATAATGTTCACCGGGATGCTACAGAACGTGGGACTAAAGCACAATGACATAATAAACATGCTAAGGAGGGCAGGCATAGACGACGTAACCATATCCAACATATTCGACGTGCTTGAGGAGGAGAGGATAAGGAACACCTTCGGCAAGCTCATCGAATTGAAGGTAGAGTGATTAGATGGCCATATACTGCATAATATGCGGAAAGCAAAAGAGGGGATTGCCGGTCAAGAACGATCATGTGTTAGAGGCGCTGCGCCTATTCAAGAGGAATATCACCAGGAACGAGCAGGGAAACAAGCTTGTAGTTTGCAAGGAGGACTATCTTGCATACAAGAAGAAGAGGGAGAAGTACACTTCAAGGCAGACCCTCTACATCGCGATAGGCGTCATATTCATGATACTGGGCCTTTTAGTATCGATCTCCCTCTCTACAATACTGCTCTCAATATTCGTAATAGCAGTGCTTTACACCCTTTCTCTAATCAATTACACTCCAGCCCTTGACATAAAGACGGACGAGAAAGAGGGCAAAATTAAGCATAAACAATAAATATGCCTAATATCAATAGGTTATGGTGGTCTGTTGCCCGATATGCAGCCTTCTAATGAGCAAGTCTCTACCCAGCCAAAAATTGAGGAATTTTCAATAGATGGAAAGCTAAACGGAACGATGGATGACATAAAAGCAGTTCTGGGCAAGCTTCCATTTTACCTTATTAGCTCCGACGCCGCAGAACTCACCATGATAAAGGTCGAGAGCAGGAACATAAACAAGAAGCCCTACCTCTTCCATATAATAAAGATAAAGGCAGATTCTGTTTCAGTTACCTATTCGATGCTTCCTGACACCAGCGTGAATCTGAGAAGGGCAGATGTGCTCAAGGAGCTATCTTCAGTCCTATCCATGATTTCCGACAAATACAGCATAAGCCAGGCCAAGTTCATACAGTACGTAGACTCAACGCTCGAGAGCCTCATATCTGGCATCTCGCAGACATACACCTCGCTCTACAACAGGTACGATGCAATGCTAACAGACTACCGTGAGCTCAAGCGGCTCAACGTTGAGATAGCTGCATCGAACAGGAACCTCACGCTCCAGTCCGCCCAGCTGACAGAAGAGAACAAGACGCTAAAAGAGCAGCTATCCGCGCTGCAGAAGTACAGCGACGAGTCGCTCATGGCGCTCGTTGAGGAGTGGATAACCGTTCACAACAGTGCAATAGACGTGGTGCTGTTCTCCAAGGAGCACAACGTGTCGCCAACCAGGGTGGAACAGATATTAGATAAGATGGTATCTTTGGGATACATAGAATTGAAGAGTTGATTAACAATGGCCACATACTCTGTAAACATAAACAAGACTGTGAGCTACGTTAAGGTCTATGCCATAAAGAAGAGCATAAAGGGGGATACAAACAAGATATCCAGGATAGTTGAGGATCTGATACAGAAATATCTATTGAAGGAAAAGCCCGGGGAAATTAAATAAGGGTAAGCTTGATGCCAAACGCCAAGAATCCTGCTGTAACGTTCAAGGACCAATCGAACCAGGGAATCAGGCCGCTTAGGAAGCCGATCCTCTCTAGGCTCTTAGAGCAGCACAGGAATGCCACCATCATGATAATGGCTATAATTATTGTGGGCCTTGTCATAATGCTTGGAACCGTCTTGTACGTGCAGGGCCAGCTCAAAACGATAGAGAATGCGCCGGCCAACGTAATCTCCGGCCCAATACTAGGCAGCCTCTCTCTAGAGCAGCACGGCATACTTACATACAACTATTCGACATACCTTGTAGGATATTCAAAGGTCCACTACGTCCAGGCCAACGCGACAAACGCCTCAATATCGCTTTCGATATATCCCTCAAATCCCACAGAGCCCATCTATCTTGTCAACGTGGAAGGATACTGCATACAGTGCTTCATAGGTTCAAGCCTATACGGCGCCCTTAATACTTCGATGCACACCTACGGCCTGATACTAAACCGGTCCAGCTTAAACTACATCGACATAAACAAGCTTTCCAGCCTTCCAAAGAATGTCGTCGTGGTCATTCCTTCCGGACTGATTCCAAACATACTTCTCCCAAACGTCTCCTATACTGAGAGATGCACCAACTACGCAAACGTGTCCATAGTGAGCATGCTAAATGACGGAGACACTATAATCTATGTGGGAAGGAACTTCACAAGGTCAGTTTCGTGCAGCGGTCAGATAGCGCAGAACACCAACCAGGAAATATCAACACTGCTTCCATACTCCAATTACACCTCTGAAAACCTGACCAACGCCTCCCTCTTCTTCACTCGGCCCACATTCTTCCTCGAACCTGGGAAAAGCTTCGGCAAGGTGACCTCAGCGCACATACTCAACGGGACGCTTGTCGCCATGTCAAACTATCCTTCAGTAGGATGGAACAACAGCGTTGGCAATCTTGCATCTGACATCTCAAAGGTCATAGAGTCAAGATTCTGGATGGATCCAATAGCATATGGTGCATTGAACCTTACAAATTCAAAGTCAATGAACGTCACCTTGTTCACCACAAGCTCCCAAATAAGCTACAGCCCTACCGCATCGCAGCAGATCAACTCTTCATATGCGCTCATAAGGCTAAACCTGTCAAACGCGAAAAACTACCAGGAATTCGAGATGCCCTTCAAGTATACCCTAAGGCAGAACGGCCTGATCAGTCTTCCGCCTGTTGTGGGGCTTTCCCAGAACACCCAGATAAGCACGCAGATATTCAACTCCACAAACAACAGGACTGCGATAACATTCGTGCCGATACTCAATTCCAACCTCACCGAAGCCACAAACAATCCGGTCCACATCGGGCAGACTGGTGCGACAGCGATCTTCACCTTTGCCCCGTTCTACCTACCAAGCGGATATTACATAGCGCAGCTGGTTGACCAGTACGGATCAATATATTCATCAGCACTATTCTACGTCGCTAATTCTGTGGTAACTCCAACCAATCTGGACTTCAAGAACGTGACGTTCTCCTTTGCCGTGGCGAGCAACAGGCAGCCGGTCAACGGAGTAGACTATCAGATAAGCATAAACAATGCCTACAATTCATCCGGAGTGATCAACAACGGGGTGATACATTACACGCTTCCACAGGGCACATCACTAAGCGTTGGAAGCGGCTACTTCATCTTGGAGATGATGGGAAGGACATATACCATTCCTTACCAATACCAGAACCAGAACAATGTGCAGATACCTCCGCTCTACATTGCATTCGCCATAGCGGCAGTTGCGATAGTGATACTAAACAAGGTGCTAGTCCCTCCAAACATCGATGAATACTATATAGACGTGCCGGACATAAAGCCGGCTAAGCTCGAGCATGCGAAGGAGTCATCGGACTCCATACTTTCCGTATTCGACAAGACAAATGCCTTCTACAGGTGGAACCACATGCCTCTCACCGCCGAGGAGGTGAAGGCGGGAATAACTACAAACATAAAGTACGGCACCACCAGGATGTCGATAACCTTAAGGAACACTTATGCGATACTAAATGGCCTTGTGGAGAAGGGCCTAGTGCAGATGGCCGACGACTACTATGCCCCTACCAAATGGATACGGGACTACGGATACAGCATGGCATATCTTGTGGTCTACAGGAAGCTCAAGGACTACTGCATATCAAACGCGATGCTCATGACAGAGATGGGCACATCTAGCAAGGCCGATGTCATAGTCACCAACAAAGGTGCCCAGAACTACGTCAAGATATACTCCTCCGACATGAAGATAAAGGACATAGAGATAAACCAGAAGATAAGGACATTCATAGTATTCCTAGATGAGGAGTCCAGGTTCGAGTTCATGGACAAGCTCTACAAGTCGTATAGCAACAATGCGGAGATACTAAAGATGGCAATAAACTACGGCAATGTAAAACTAGTAGACTCTAACAATCTAGGAGAGCTCAAGCTCTAAATTTACTCATCTTCATCCGCAGGCACACTTCCGACGTCCTCTCCGTCTTCCGCCTCGGCTTCGGCATCCATCTTAGCCTCCGCCTCCGCTTCTGCCGCAAGGAGCTTCTTGTACCTGCTGTCTATAAGCGCCTTGTTT
>JAJZKF010000021.1 GCA_021804305.1 Microcaldota archaeon
GAAGGCATACCAGAACTTCTTCAGAAGAGTAAAGGAGAAGAAACATGGGAAGAAACAGGAAGTGGGATTTCCAAGATTCAGGTCAAGAGACAGATACAAATCAATAACTTATCCACAGGACAACGGTTCTTTCTCAATTCATAAAGGAAGACTCAGGGTTTCGAGAATAGGGTCTATGCCAATAGAACTGCACAGAACAATCGAAGGCAAAATCAAGACACTTTCAATCAAGAAGGATGCTGATAAATATTATGCAATCTTCACTGCGATAACTGAAATCAAGATTCCAGAAGTGGAAAATTCAAATCCAGTAGGAATAGACCTGGGGCTAAATTCATTCACCGCACTTTCTGAAGGAACAAAGATAGAGAAACCGAAGTTTATGCAGCAAAAGAAAAGGAGGATTACCCTCTGGCAGAAAAGAGTTGCAAGAAGAGATAAGGGTTCAAAGAGGCGGGAGAAGGCGAAGGCAGGTCTCCAGAAGACATATGAACACATGACAAACCAATCAGATGACTATCTGCACAAGTTGTCAAAAACACTGGTAACCTCGGGATACACCTCATTCGCAGTTGAAGACCTTCAAATTCAGAATATGGTAAAGAACCACAGACTCGCAGGTGCGATTCATAACGCTTCATGGAACAGGTTCATCCAACTGCTCTCATACAAGGCTGAAAGTGCCGGTTTTAGAGTAGTCAAAGTGGATGCAAGAAATACCTCAAAGACATGCAGTAATTGTGGCAACATCCAGGATACGCCACTTTCCGAAAGGACATATAAGTGCCAGAGATGCGGAATGTCAAAGGACAGGGATATAAATGCATCAATAAATATATTGCATATGGCAACTACCCTCGGACAGAGGGGAAGTCACGCTCAGGGAGAGAATGTAAGACCTCAACAGGAGGCAACTCTCGACGAACTGAGAACCGATAAAACACATCCTTTGCGGGATGCAGTGATTGCATGAACGCAGAGGAAGCCCACGCCGTTCACGGGTGGGAGGATGTCACATAAACCGCAGAGCAATTAGGATACGATGAATATCAAAAAGCCCGAGGTCAGCGTTATAGTCCCTGCGCTGAACGAGGAGAAATACATAAGGTATGCATTCGAAGGCCTCAGTAAGCAGACCTTTCGCAACTTCGAGGTCATAGTGGTTGACGGTGGAAGCACAGACAGAACAAGGGACATATCGCGCAAGCATGCCCGCGTCATAGTGGACAGGAAGGAAGGGATAGGGAGGGCGAGGAATGCTGGAGCCGCGGCCGCTAGGGGTAGAATCCTTGTATTCATAGATGCTGACACTAAGCCTTCGCCACAGCTACTGTCCGTATATTCAAAGGCTTTCGCTGACAGGAATACAGTATCTGCCACAGGGCCGATACTGCCTTTAGAGCATACCACTGAGGCAGTTGAAACTGGATACAGGATTGTCTCTGTTCTTTTCGTGAAGCTCACGTTAGCCCTGCACAGACCTTCGGTCATAGGCTCAAATTTTGCAGTTACCCGCGAAGCATTCAGGAAGGCCGGCGGATTCAATCCCAAGCTAATAACCTACGAGGATTGGGATCTTTCGCATAGGCTGCACCGCCTTGGGAGAATACTATACATTGATGATGCTGTTGTATACACCAGCGTGAGAAGGGTTGCAGAATGGGGGATTTTCGGCTTTTTCAAATTCCACGTCGGAAACATGTTCCGCTATAACCTGTTCAAAAAGCCAAAGACGAGCTATAACCCTGTGAGATGAATCATCTCACGAAAGCCAAAACCGCGAGGCTGTTTATAAGAACATGGGCTAATAACGAAGGATATATCGATTTCGTCTTTCTGAACACGTAACCTGAAAGGAGCCCAAAGGCAAGAGCCGCGATTACCTCTATGGCAAAAGTCGAATCATATGTCGCATGGCCGAGCCCGAAAATTACTGCACTTATCAGTATTCCTGCCCTTGGTACAAGAAATCCCCTGAAAAAGATCTCCTCGTTGACAGGAGCTATCACTGCCGAAAAAACATAGAACCAGAGCGGAGCACCTGCAAGAACAAGGCCAACATTTGTGTTTATCTGCGTGCCTGTCGCTATGCTGAACAGCGAGACCCCAAGCTCGACAAGCAGGAATATGAAGAAAAGAAGGAGCCCTATCCCTACGTTCTGCACAGTGAATCGGCTGCGCCCTATTCCCAGCGAGCCAATCTCCATTCTGAGATTCCTCTTCTTGAAGAGCAGCATGTAAACGAAAACCGAGGATGAAAACGATAGTGATGTCGCAGCGTCGTAGGAAGACAAGGCCTGCGCCTGCGGTATAATGTCCGAGTAGATCAGCACCTGCGCTGCTGCTGTTATGAGGAGAAGGCAGAGCATGAATATTGCGATAAAAGCAAGCTCAAAAAGCATGCAGCGAGATGCCTCTTTAAGCGCTAACTTCCTTGCAACTATAAGGTAAACAAATGCTATTATCGCTATTGCGATGTCAATGGCCAGTATGTAACCTGCAGCTCCACTCCACTCTGAGGCCTGCACCGTGTATGAGGACGAAGACTGCAGCGCCACCGAGGCAAAGATCAGCGCGAGTATCGTTGACTGGAGTAAATCCAATCCGATGAAAAGCGCAACGTATCTTGGATCCAAGGCATACCTTTTCCTGACAGCTGGCCTGCTTCCCGATCCCCTCTTACTTATGAAACCATCTCCCTACTTCTTCTTCCATTCAGTGTATCCGCACTTCCCGCAAGAAAATCTATCGTTGTGGTTTGCCATCCTTACGCCGCATTTAGGGCAGAACTTCTCAACAGCAGAATAGTCTTTTTTAGCTCCTTTTTCTTTCGCCATAAAAACACCAAAGATCATTCCTTAGCCTTTGCTTCTCCTCCTGCTGCCTTCTTCCTACTCAGGCGTTCCATGTCTTCCTTCTTGCTGTAGGAGTGCAATGTAACTTCGCTTCTCTTGTCTCCGAAAAGCTGATCTATGCTTATCACCGCAGTAGCATCGGGCAAAAGCCCAAGCTTCTTGCATGCTTCTTCCTTCACCTCGCTCCTTGGAGGAGTCTTGCCATCGTAAGAAACCTCAAGGCGTATCTCCCTTCTTTTAAGAAGCTTGTTGTTTACGTCTTCTTTCACTTCCATTTCCATATAATCACTTGCACTATTGCTTACTATCCGCCGCTGAGCACCTTTGTCATTGCCTTGCTTTCCATGTACTCCATGACCTCTACTTCCGCCCCGGGTTTAACAGAGCCGACCAGATCGTCAGGCACGCCAAGGTAATAAGTCTCATAAGTCTCAAGGTCCATTAGCTGCGCGGTCTTGTCAGAGATCGAGACGATCTGTGCCTTCTTCTTCACTATTATGGGCACTTCCGCATCAGCGCTGCTCGGCTTCAGCAGCGTCCTTTTCTGCCCATCGAATACTCCTACTGCAGTTATTCTCATCTTCGCGGCTCCGTGCTTTCCTGGAGCAGACGTCTCAACGTCGACAACCTTGCAAGGCACGTTGTCTATAAGTATATACCTGCCTGACTTGATCTCCTTCATTGAGGAATACATAACTTCTCCTGCCATGGCATCATCTCAACAATTCTAACCGTAAACATTCTGAAAGGAGATGGCGTTAATAATATATAAACCCATCTGATTGCACTCGCCCCTCCATACGCTAATGCCTGTAGTATTGCGTATCTCTATTAGTTTAAATACTGGCAAAAGCATAAAGCAGTTCCACTTTCCTGCACAATAGGGATAAATAACATGGCATACAAATAAGATAGCGATCAAATGCCAAGAGCAATCGCAAACCCAGCTTCAACTCTTAGCAGCAAAGCCATGCCAAAGGCATTTGCACTGGAACTTCTTAGGACGGATCCAATGCACATGGTAAGGACTACTGATAATTACGGATGGACCGAACTCGCAAAGACTGTTTCCATTCATCCTGATGTGGCTCTGCGCCTTGCAAGGGGCGCCTCGGGTCTCCGGCTTCTTGAAAATGCAAGAAATACTGACGGATGGCGGGCCATGCATTCCGCGGTAGCTCACAGGGGCGTAGCCGAGCATCTAACTGGTACTCCTGCATCCGTATTCCGCATCGCACAGGTAGCGGACGATGCAGGATGGAGTGTCCTACACGAAATTGTCGAGAAACACGGGGAGATAGCAGCAAGGCTCGCAGTAGACAGCATAGACCTTCTTGATTCCACAAAGACAAGACTTGGCGAGAGCGCTCTAGATGTTGCAATCTTGCATGTAAACGCTGCGCGCAGGGTGCTTGAGGTCCATGGGGACAGCCTCCAAAAGAGAAGCAGGAAGCGCCTCATTAAACTGATCGCAGAAATGGAAGGGCTAAGACGGGAGTAACTGCGCCACAGGTCCGCTGCCTACAGCCTTGAGCATCGCCTCCATCTTCGCAGCGTCGGTCCCTGCTTTCCCGACAAGCACTCCTCTTATCCCATTCACCGAAAGATAAGCAGAAACATTGGCGGGCTCGACGCTACCTCCGTATATTATCCTTATCCTGTCTGCCTTTTCCTTTACGAAAAGGCTGTACAGGTGCCTCCTTATCATCTTGCACGCTTCGTTCACTTCCGTCACGTCCGGAATCCTTGAGATCCTGTTTGAGCTTATGGCCCAGACAGGCTCGTAAGCAACGATGAGCTTCTCTATGCCCTCCTTAGCCTCCGCGGAGATGCCTTCCAGCCCTCCAACCAGCTGCTTCTTTATTGCGTTGTTGGTGGCACCACGATACCTCTCTTCTTCAGTCTCTCCAGTGCACAGTATCGGGATTATCTGGGAATTTAAGCATATGTCAAGCTTCCTGTTGATGAGCGCATCGCTCTCCTTTGTCTCTGGAGCCTTCCTGTGCCTCCTCTCCGAATGGCCTATTATGGCGAACTCGCACCCAGCCTCCTCAAGCACCTCTATTGGTGTGCTCCCAGTCTTCGCTCCTTTGCCTCCTATGTCGATATCCTGTGCGCAAAGAGAGATGCCTGCCTTCGAGATGATCTCACCTACCCTGCATAGCGCAAGGTTAGTGGGAGCTATGGCAAGAAGGCACCCTTTTTCAGAATCGGAGAAGCTCTCGGCTATGGCCTCCGCGGTCCTCACCGATTCCGCAATGCCAAGGTAAGCCTTCCAGTTGCATATAACGAGCCTCTTATCCATGTGCTGTTGCGCCTGGGCTTCCATAGTGCCTTCCATACACTGAAATGGTAATATACTTATATAAGCCTTCAATTGCCAAGCCATCTCGATTGTTATGAAGGTCACTATCACTGCAATAAAGGCTGACATAGGCTCTATAGGCGGGCACACAAGGCCAAGCGAAGAGGTGCTAAAGAGCGTTAGCGATTTCATATCTGCAGGAAAGGAAAAGGCAGGCATAATCGACCAGTACATAGGGTACACCGGCGATGACATACATTTGCTGCTCTCTCACACCCATGGCATAAACAACAATGAGGTGCATAAGCTTGCATGGGATGCGTTCAAGGCAGGCACCGAGGTAGCCAAAAGCCAGGGGCTTTACGGGGCAGGGCAGGATCTCCTAAAGGATGCCTTCTCTGGTAACGTGCGCGGCATGGGTCCCGGCGTCGCAGAGCTAGAGTTCGAGGAGAGGCCTAACGAAGCGTTTGCCCTCTTCACAATGGACAAGACCGAACCCGGAGCATTCAATTTTCCACTCTACAGGCTATTCTGCGAAGCAACAGCAAACACCGGCCTTATACTCAATCCACTGCTATCGAAAGGGGTGGTCATAGCTGTCATGGACGTGATGGAAGGCAGGACAGCGGAATTCCATGTTCCTGAAGACAACTTCCTTCTAGCGGCGGTGTTAATGTATCCAGGAAGGTACGTAGTTGACACTGTAAGGAACAGCGAAGGCCCGATACTATCCGCAACTACAGACAGGTTGCACAACGTCGCAGGCACCTACGTCGGCAAGGACGACCCTGCGGCGCTGATGCGTCTGCAGAAAGGGTTTCCCGCGACGGAAGAGGCATGCTCCGTATTCAAAACGGCGCATTACGTGGCCGGAGATGCAAGGGGAAGTCATCATATGCCTCTAATGCCGGTCAAGGTACGTACGCCGGCAAGCGCAAACTTCTGCATACCGATCGTAAGCTGCGTACTGTTCAGCATGCACAACGGTTTCTTCACTGCTCACATCGATGCCTTCGACACTCCGGACTGGGAGTACAGCCGCAAAAAGGCCATAAAGAAGGCGGAGTACATGCGCGAACAGGGATTCGTCCATCCGGCAACGCTGATACCAGAGGAGCTCGAATACAACAAAGGCTACAACGCCATGATGGACGAAGTCAAGAAGAGGTTCAAGTGACCCTCTTCCTGACAGATGCACAGAAATTCAACAATTCGCCCTGTAATTGGACTTACGGGCAAAGTATAAATATCACTTTTGCTTTAGTAATATGTAGTGTTAAGGAGAACCTATTTATGAATCCCCACCATCCCGTTTCCTTAACACTCTACTCCTTTACCTCTTTCAGCAAATGCAAAAGGGATTTATTAGTTTCCATGCCCATTAAAGCGGTTGCATGGTGCGTCAAAATCTAAGGATAAGATTCGAAAGTCTGAGGGAAGATTCTCCTATGAAGGCTGAAGTCTCAGGCGTTGGTATGGTGATAGTGCTTCACAAAGGTAAGGTGTACGCGCTAGATTCGGCATGCACGCATGAGAATGGGCCTCTAGACGAAGGCTCAATAGACAACGATGAGATCGTCTGTCCATGGCATGCCGGTGCTTACCATCTCGATACCGGAAAAGCGGATGAGAATACGCCATGGGTGCATGATACTAGGTCCTACGCAGTTGGCACCAGTGATGACGGAGAGCTCTTCCTTGATCTATGATGCCTAGGTTACTGCCTGTTGGTTCAGCTGAGTTGAGCCTAGCTTGCGGTCACGTTAACATAAGCCCTGGACCCATCCTTCCCTATAACTGCTATCCTGTACACAGATCCCTGCCTCGGCACAACGATAAACGCACCAGATCCATAGGCAAAGACGCCATCGAAGCCGAATGTTGCATTCGCACCTGCACTTATAACATATCCGCTGTTCTTAACCTCTTCGGAGGTAAAGAGGGGTACAAGGCTTCCTGAAGGCGAAGCTACGAAGTCGATGCTGTCAAAAGTTTCTATATCCTTGCTTATCCTGTCATTAACCTCCGCTGTAATACCAGAATTTCCAGTACCAGTTATGTTGGCTTTTGCCACGGCTCCTCCTGCAGTAGTGGGCTGCACCACCGCAGCCATAGGCCCCGATATGAATATGCTCCCGATTGTCGTGTTTGTGTTTGAATTGTCAGCTACGTTTATCGATAAGTTCGTGACATTGTCTAATACCGCAAGCGATGCTGCAGTTATTGTGATATTAGGGGCCGCGCCTTCGAGCTCCGAACGGTCTCCAGCGTTCAATACAACTGCACTTCCCAATCCTGCATGCGCATCGCTGCTCACATTTGACGATATTATTGCTTTCGCCGCCGCCGCCATGACGAAGCTCGTTCCGCCGCTGCTGTACACGGGGCTCACGACAGGAGTAATCTCGACAAGCACTCCGGTGCTCGAATTAATTCTCTTGCCGCTTGTTATGGGTACTGTCAGGTTCCCGTTCGGAACGCTTACGTTGTAAGCGGTACCATTGACTGTTATCTCCGCGGAGGCTATGCTGAACCTGACCATGTTTATCGAAGAGCCTGCACGCACGCTTGCATATCCTATCACGCTGCTAGAGTTCAATACTGTCATAAGGTCGAGTTCTCCGCCGCCCGCCGAGGCTACCCATCCTCCCCCTCCCGTACCTCCTCCGGTTCCGGTCCCTCTACCGCTTCCTGCCTGCTGTCCTGTTTCGTGCAAGCTGACAGAAGAGTATGCTATCACAAGGGACTGCGTGCCTGCCGGTAATTCAGGCGGATCCGTTATCATTATTGGGGTGGCATTTGCAGCCGAAATCTGTACTGTGGTGTACGCCGATGTGCTTGAAGGGACGACACCTCCCTGTACTGTCGTAGTGACTATCTGCCGCGGGGTCCCTCCTTTTCCCGTAATTGATACCACTGCACCTATCGCGACAAGAACGACCACAACGGCTATTCCTATTCCAACTGCACGTTTATTCATCCCAAGCACCCTCTTCTAACATACGCGGTAAATTATTTATAAATTCTCATACGCCCAGCCTTTCTCGTCTCGCAGCTTCATGTTCCCATCATCAGGGGGAGACAAGCGGAAAAGAATATAAAATACAACAGGCATACGATAACATGGAGATACTAACTCTATGCATTGGCATCTCTGAGATGCGATGCTATGCACAGATATGAACTCGCGGTGCTTAACGTCCTTAAGGACGGCAAGAGCTCTAGCCTTGAGGGCATACTCAAGAAATCCGGTATTGGGAGGGATGAGGTGCTGTGGGCATTGGAGAATCTCTCAGCGCGGAAGCTCGTATCAATTGAGCGCAGGCAGTCCACCGTTGCAGAACTCACAGAAGAAGGTTCCAGATACCTTAGAGAAGGTCTTCCCGAAGAACTTCTGCTGCGGTCCTTAAAGAAAAGCGGAGTTAGTGTCAGCGAACTGTCAGGAGTTTCTGAGAGGATAGGGCTTCAGTGGTCAAAGAGAAACGGCTTCATCGCGATATCTGATGGGATAGTGGGGATCACTTCGAAAGGAAAGGAAGCTCTCAAGTCAGGCATAACCGAGGCCATGGTACTGCATGAGATAGCCGAAAACCCCGGAAGATATGTTTCCATCTCCGAAAGGAACCGTGAAGCTGCCGATAATCTGATACACCGGAAACTGGTATCGTTAAGCAGCAAGAGCGAGATTACAGGCATAAGCCTGACGGCCAGGGGCCGGGAAGAAGCAGTGCACGCGTCGGGAGATGAGTGGGTCGAGTCGCTAAGCAAAGGCATCATATCCGGAAAAGGGTGGGAAGGGGTCCGGTTCAAGCCTTACGATGTAGGTTCACCAGTAGAGCGTGAATATCCCGCCATAAGGCATCCCCTTCGCAGGATCATAGAAACTTTTGACAGCATCGAC
>JAJZKF010000022.1 GCA_021804305.1 Microcaldota archaeon
TTGCTATCCTCTCCGCTTTCAAGCCGGGTCCGATATACGCAAGCTGCCCAGGAGGGATAGTCAACGGGACCTGCGAAGGGCCTTCCCACACGAGCGCCCAGGCGCTCGCAGCCGGAGAGAGCGTGCTTGCCGCATACGCTCCCGTCAACACGTCGCTCTCGCTTCTCGCATATTACTCATCCCCCAACCATGGGAATGCCTCGTATGTCGCGAACACCAGCGAATGGCTTGTGCAGATTCCCTACCTGAACCCTTTCAGCGGGAACAAGAACGAGCTGACGATGCTGCTCTACGATTCAAATCTTTCTCTAGTAAGGCCTTTCCTTCAGACGGCTGCGCCGGCTCAATCCACAAAGAACAGGGTTGTTGCGCTTGGAGTGATACAGCTTGCAGGGAAGTCGCTCTGCACTTCGAAGACGCCTATTCCAGTCTATGACATGGTTGACCCATACGCGCCGGGCGCAATGGCTGGACTGTTTACTGGGGTAAATGCTTCGGCGGCCTATGGAAGCTCGATCAACATGAGCTACAAGATAATCTTCACGGGCTACGCTGTAGACAAGTATTCCAGCTATGGCGAGAACGAGACGCAGGAGACCGGAGCATACCTGTGGTGTGCGTCGAACCAGCCAAGGTTCAAGGCGTTCCTCGAGAACTACAGTCTAGTGTTCAACGGTGAGCCGCTCAACAGCGTCACCCTGTACCAGACTGCGCAGGGCTCTGGCCTCAATATGAGCCAGCTCGGCTCGTGCCTGAACAACGCATCTGGCGCACTGATAGCGCAGTCGAAGCTTGCGCAGTTCTACAACATAACCACCACGCCAACGTTCCTGGTGGACTGCAGGTATTCTACGATACCGCAGACGCTCAGCGACGCTGTACCGTACGTGCTAAACCAGACCAAGTGATGAGCACTTGCATCTTATAGTTGGGATAGATACTGGAAAGACGCTCGCATACGCGTGCCTTGACCTGAGCGGGAATCTAGTCGGGAGTGCGCACAAGGCGTCGCACGGAGTGGGCTGGCTGATCGACGATGTAGGGAAGCTGGGCGTGCCCTCTGTAATAACGTGCGACAGGGAACCGAACGACATAGTCAGGAAGGTGGCTGCTGCATTCAACAGCAGGCTTGTTTATCCTAAGAAGGAGCTGAGCATATCGCAGAAGCGCGAGCTAACTGCGCCGTTCGGCATAAGGAATCCGCATGAGCGTGACGCCTGCTCAGCCGCGATCAAGGCGTACAACTCATACGCGAACAAGCTCAAGCAAGCCGAGAGGATAGCAAAGGGAAACTCCGAGATAGACCTGATAAAGGCGAAGATAATAGAGAAGCACTCCATAGAGGAGGCGATCTCGAAGAAGGAAGCGCACAGGAGATAGCCTTCTTCTCACTTGCTTAGCTCCGCTCCGCAGTTGGTGCAGAACTTTGCGCTCGCGTCGTTCCTCGTACCGCATTTTGAGCAGTATACGTATGCGCCAGCTGTGGCCTGTTGCCCGCCCCGCGCCTGGCTGCCGGCGCCTTCTCCAGCTGTTTCTGACGGCGATATCCCGACTATCATTTTCTGGACGAAATCGGCCAGCGCCTTTGCATCTGGCTTGTGTAGCCCCCCTATCTCACCCTCGCTTTCTCCAGGCTTCAGGAAACCCTGCTCTCCCTTTGGCGATACGTAACCTGCAACCACTATGAATACAGATGAGGATATCAGCCCGTTTTCGAGCCTGACGCTGGCTATGCTGTTGTATGGTATTGTCTCAACGTCCTTCCTCACCCCAAGCGTCTCCCTGTTTATTATCATGAGCCTCTTGTCGGTTGCAATCACGCTGGTCTGGTTGATGAGCGCCCCTCCCGGCCCGATTTTCCTCTGCATCGCCGTTACATATACCTTTTCTTCAGGCCACAGATATTTTTTCGCCGCGTTAACGTCCTCTGGATATACAGTCATGGAGATCCCTACTCAACACTATCTTGTTAATTAAGAACTAAAAAACCAATAGATAGTTTTTTAAAGCTGTTTTCCACTTATAATTCATCGACCTTCGACCAGTCGTTTCACGGGGTAAATAGTTTTGCAAAAGCTAAAACTTAAGGCAAGAGACAGGACAGCGCTAAAAACGCTTTCTCTTGCAATCAGGTGCGGGGCCAATCTTCTGCCTGTAAAGGGGATGCTCTACGCTATGTCCCATGCCAAGGCGAGCAGGTATGTCACGGGATCGCAGAAGCAGGAGGTCCATGCGTCGCTGCAGAGGATGGGCAGGTACATAAGAGAGCTCTCGCTCCTTGCTGGCGATCTGCAGAGAATGAGGGAGGTGAGCGGCACCACATTCCACAGGCAACTCAGGCTTGCGACGATTTCCTATGTAAACGTATTCTACAGCATGGACAATGCGAAGAGGGATTCCTATCTAGAGAGCTGCGTCGGCCACAGCAGGAAAATCGATAATGAGCAGAACCTTCTCCTCATTCCAGCGATCATGGCGTCGAGAGGCGAGCCTAAGAACGACGTCATACAGTACCTGTCAAACAACATCTACAAGATCCCGTTCAGGGTGCTCTATCACTCGAGCAAAGCAGCTGTGCACATAGAGCTCCTGGAGCAGGCGATGGGGATAAAGGCTGCGCCAGAAGAGGAGCAGATGAGGGACTTCTCCGCAAAACTTGACAAGCTCGACAGGAGGATACAGGAGATACAGGAGGGGAGGATAAAGCCGGAGGTCGACGAGGCACTCAAGCAGGAGTTCATAGAAGAAGCCGTGGACCTGTCGCAGACCTCCGAGATGAGGGTAGCGGAGTTCATCGGCGAGCGTGTAATGCCAAATGCCTTTACTGAACGTATAGCGAAAAGGATAGTGAGAAGGCTTTAATATCAGAAGGAAGGACTGATTCTCGGATCTTATGCTCAGGACCGCATGCATATACAATGGTACGCCGAAGGAGTTTGGGGAGCGCGTTTCCGTGATGAGGAGGCACACGGACGACGACGGCAAGACCCCGGATCCAATGATAGTTGAGGGGAAGTCCTTCCATAGATGGGAACCGGAACTGGGTGCGCCAGGCTGGCTGGTTGCCTGGTGGTACAAGGGGAACTTACAGCCAGGAGCGAATAAGCTGCAGCGCTGGATGGCTTTCGAGCACGACTACCGGAACTATCTGAGGAGAAAGGATGTGCTGGGGAAGGCAAGAAAGCTTGGTGAAGAGGCGCTGAATCGCGATATAGTAATACTGTGCAAGGAAAGGCTGCCGAAGTTCTGCCACAGGAACGTCCTTGCGGATATTATCAGGCACGAAGTACCGAATCTGGTTGTCAGGCATGTCATCCCTGAAGAAGGATAAGTTTATTTAAACGTTGCGACAATACTATTTGTTTTCTACAGCTCCCCTCGTCTAGCTCGGTCAAGGACATAGCCCTCTCAAGGCTAAAACTCGGGTTCAAATCCCGAGGGGAGCACTTAACCCCTAGAGGGAGTGGGGTTAGATTCTCCACCCAAAGCTTTATATATCCAAGCAGGGAAATAACCCTCATGGAACAGGACTTCGGAAAGCGGAAAATCGTTCTAGTGAAGCAGATCATGGCAGACGAAGGGCTGCTTGAGGCTAACAGGGAGCATGTCAGGGCGTACATCTCCTTCATGGAAGCGAACGGGAAGGACACGAAGACCATAATAAAACACCTCTATTCATTGAGGCATTTCCTGAAGCTCATGGCTCCGCGGGTCAATCTCAAGAAGGCGACAAGGAAGGACATCGAGAAGGCGCTAGTAGGCCTGAACTCCACAGGGCTGGGCACCCAGACGAGGAATGACATAATGAAGGTAATCAAGGCGTTCTACAAGCACGTCCTGGGCGAAGACCTGTATTACCCGCCATGCGTGGTCTGGATAAAGCCGAAGGACGTCGCAAGCAGGCTCCTTCCCGAAGACATCCTGTCCGAGGACGAAGTGGCGAGAATGATAAGCACGGCCACGAACGTCAGGGACAAGGCTCTCATCTCACTGCTTTACGATTCCGGGATAAGGATGGGAGAGCTCATCTCCATGCGAAAGAAGGACGTCGACCTGAGCGGGAAGGTAGCCCACATAACCGTAAACGGGAAGACCGGAATGAGGCAGATACCGATAATGCTCAGCGCGCCAGTCATGGCGCAGTATCTGGAACACATGAGGGACAAAAAGGCGGCCGATCCCCTCTGGTGGAATCTTGCGCAGAGTCACATCAAAGGGCCATTGGACGGAGCCGGAGTGAGAAAAATGCTGAACGTCGTGGCCAAGGCGGCGAAGCTGGAGAAGCACGTGTACCCGCACCTGCTGAGGCACAGCAGGGCCAGCAACTACGCGAACAGGCTGACCGAGCAGCAGCTGAAAGTGTTCTTCGGCTGGACGGGGAGCAGCGACATGGCTGCGACGTACGTGCATCTTTCGGGAAGGGACATCGATAGCGCGGTGGTTGCCGCGAACGGCGGGAAGGTCGAGGAGCTGAAGGCCGATTCGAAGCTCAAAACCCAGACATGCCCGAGATGCAGGTTCGAAAATCCGGCCCAGGTCTCATATTGCGGCAGGTGCGCCGGTCCACTGGACATCTCCATAGCGATGAACTCGAAGGATGCGGAATCCACGCTGAAAGAGTCGTTGTTCGAGTCCCTGAAAGACCCGAAGATTATCGAGGAGATAGTGCATGAGTATCTGATGCAGCAGAGGGAGAGAGGAAGGAAAAGATAATCCATGCCAAAGTCATTATTACCCTTTTATAAGCTGCGCATAATAATCCATTTTTTCCAAGAACATAGCTTTAGCTTCTATGGACAAAGCAGGATATGTATCAAAGTATCTTGAGCAATAGAACTTTTTCTTCGGAGTTTTTTCCTTTAAAAGGTCTATTTTATTTAATACGTTTTCGATCAATTTTTCTACATCTTGGTCCCCGATTTTAAAATAATTAAGCTTTTGGATGTCCACACCCTTTTCAATTATTTTAGGTTGCTGTAGCATTAGCCATACATTGTGCACAAAATTTGCTCTCTGTGGCAAGAGTTCAACCTTTTTGTATATTTCTATTGAAAGTGCCTGTACATAGGTCTGTGCAAATGAACCTTCTCTATCAGTGAGCTTTGCAATCTGCCTTGGTAACCAAACAAGGTTTGGAACAAATGTATTTGTAAGGGGATTATGGGAGGCAAGTTCATCGGTATTATTAAGTTTGCGCCAGATATGGCTTGCAACAAATCCATTTGCCATATTCTTATTTTGATAGAATCTGTTTGACCCTGCAATCCTGAATCCGCGCGGTATTGCTTTTATTAGGGTGTTATCATCTCTGAAGTAGCCATTTTTATCACAGGAGCCCCACTCCTCTGGTCTGTTTGCCGATTTTCTGCATTTTGGGTCTCTTATCGCAAAAGGAAGCAATATCGGTAATCTCTGATATACCTTAGGCGGTAGCCAAATAGACAAGTTTAGTATAAGCCCTTTTACGAGTTCAATATCCGGTTCCTTTGCTGCCACGGCGTCCTTAAAATAATGGTACAACGCATCGTCTCCATTTATTGCCGCAATTGCCATGTTCATCCGTTATGCTATATTGATTGTAACTCTAACCTTTCTTTTCATCCGGTTTGCGTGCTATGATCAATGTGTCATAACCGTCCAGGTTAATTTCATAATTTACTACATTTACTCCTGATGGTACGCCTTCATGAAATGAGCTTATAACTATGCGCGGAAAGTTATCACGCACTGCATATAGGGCCTCATCCGCAACTCTGAAATGAATTTTTGAATACTCTTCATCATGAATCGGCGAATAGCCCACCAAAGCCAACGAATTTTCAAAATACTCGAGGGCATCTGGTATACTTGCAAGTAGGATGCGGCATTCAGCAATAATGCCCGGGAGCGTATCTGCCGCACCTCCTTCTTCTCGAAGAACGAGGCTGAAAAGAAATAAATCGCCGCTTTCTGGTGGAGAAAGCTGTTCCAGTCCGTGTATCCAGTGAATCCTGCCCCTACCCGATGTCGTTCCCTTTACTTCCACAGACTTACCTGACCATTCGAAATCATGTCTGCTGCCATGTGGACCGCGCCAGCCTGTTACTGCAGCAGTAGGCGTCATGTGTGGGATGAGCCAACGATTAAGATACCATATTTCAGCGAATAGTCCTATGATCTCTTCACGAGAGAGGGCGTTGCTGGGCGGGTGACCCCAAAAATGTCTCCATTTAGCTAGAATGTTTCTGACAGTTTCGGCTTTACTGGCGCTCCCTGATACAAGCGCAGTTGCTATTTCGTGTCCAATCATATCGAATGCGTCCGCACCAACGGGTTCTTGGCAAATCACATTAATATAGTTGGCAGTTTTTTGTTTATGTACCTCTTCCTTAATTTGCAGGTCCTCACATTTGACTAGCACACCACGACTCTGTCCGTCTGCAATTGTCTCTTCGTCTTGAAGCAAAGGTATCAGAAAGTGATGCCTGCCAGTAGAATCTATTCCTGCAAGTAAAAGTGGTGTAATTTCCGGGAAAGCTATACGTGCAGTAAGCGCCACTCCCTTCGGTGGCGACGTCTGTAGATAATTCCATATGGTAGAATCAAAGTAACTCATGGTACCGGCCTCCATCCGACTGTCCCCTCCAGATATGCCTCAACCTCCTGTGGTTGCTCCGAGCGAGGCAGAGATATTGCGAATCCGATAAGATTGCGAGCTTTGGCATCATCTGGATTTTCAAAGAGATTCTGACGTGCTTTAGCTTTCTCTCCCGGTGTGGAATATTTACTGATTGGATAAATTAGAAGAAGTCCTTTATCCGGAGAGCGTAGATTTCTTAATGCCTGCCCACTTTTTGGATTGTTTTCGTCTTCTTCCTGCTGCTTTTTATTCTTCTCATTTTCTAGTCCAAGTTTTTCATCTCCTGGCGAAGTTATAACACCAAGTGAAGAGGGGCTTATTTTTCGTCTTGTACGGCTTATCTGATTAATATGTCCACCAGCGATGCCCCAATCCACCTCACCGAGTTTGCTGTCCTTAGATTTAAGACCACGTACAGCAACAGTCCATCTTCTAAGCTCGTTCACGCCAAGCTGATGTTCAATATACGAAGCTATAAGTGGAAGCGAGCAACCGGAGGCAGACGCATCCTGTCTTATTTTCACTAGAAATTCAGCAACTTGCTTACCTGAAACATTTGACCAAATTGGGCCGCTAGCATCCCATTCAACTGGAGTTCCTAAAGCTTTTAGGAAGTCCTTCGTAGTCACCAGATTCGCATCTTCTTGCGCAGCAAGTGCGTCGGGATTGGCAAACGGAAACTTAAAGGTCTGTTCGAGCGATCCGCTGTAAGTCTGTGATATTGTAGTCTCACTGGCAAAACGCCTTTTAAGTTGGCTCGTTACCTGCATAGATGGATGCTGCCATATGCGTGCACCTACTTCCAATGGCTTGATATCCATGTCTTCATACATCCTTATATCTTCACGTAATCTGTGTTCCACGAATGCAAGGTCGCTGAACCATCCGGCAAGTTCTTCTGTAGTCCATATGCGTGTGAGGTCATCATATCCGCCTCGGAAGCCGAACCATCTGCCCATCTGCATCAGTGTATCATATGTTGCTGTGTGCCTAACAAAGTAACTGGAAAGCAATCCCTCGAGTGTCAGTCCACGCGAAAGCCGGTTTCCGCCTATTGCTATCACCTTGAGGTCTGGCTCTTCCTGATAATTGAGTATATCTCCTGTGAAACTGTTTATTGTGCGTATCTGTACTAATTCAAAGAACTTATTTATGAACGGTTCGATTTTTGCAAATTCTATATTTTCTTCTTTCGGATGCGTTGCTTGAATTATCGGTTGAAAATCAGATTTCCATAGCTCTGCCAATCTATCCTGGATTCCTAGTTTACGCTGATAACGCCAGCCGTCTTTGAACTCTGAGAATTTCTTCTTTATGATGCCTTCGATCTGTGCATGGGATTCAATCTTATGGCTGATATGAATTAACATTGTTGCCGGTTCCTTCTCTTCACCGCGATAAGCACGTGCAGCCCCGGATAGGACGAAGCATAGGATTGCATTCTCCAAAGAAACCGGAGCCTTCTTGTCTTCAAGCATGCTAACATCGCTGTCTGGGACCGTGCGGATGACATCAATGCCGTCTGTTTGTTCATCAGATACAGAATCCATTCTTCCAAATAGTGCCTCTGCACCGAAATATCCATCTGGCCTAGGCAGATCAACGATAAAGTCTTTCGGATACAAATCATTTTCTACCTTAGGATCATAGGCATCGTGTGGAATGAGTATGTTAGCGAACGGGGTAGCAGTATATGCAATGTATGCCTTTTTATCAAAGCTATTTAGCAATCCACGGATTAGGCCATTGATAACGCTTGGCGCTTCATAATCTGTTGGTACAGGTTCGTCTTCAGCTTGTCGAGTTCCTCTAGTATCGATGCTAGCAAGGTCTGCCTCATCATCTATAACCAAAACAGGAATTGTTCTCTTTACTTCGTCCGATGCTCCGTCCAGCCACGCCAGCAGTTTACGCAGAACAGAACCATTTTTCTTAACAACCATGAGTACAGGTGTTGGTCCCTGTAGCGGCGCTTGGTTTGCTGTGCCTGGATTGAAATCGCCATCTACGTCCGTTGTTGTAACGCAAAACCACTGTTTTCCCTGTGGCGGTACGGGAATGGCGTTTGAATTAGTGCCTGGCACCCCAACCAACTGATTCTGTAAACGGATTTGGGTCTGTCTTCGCAATCCTTTATCTATTCCTGAAAGTACAATTATCAAACGATAGCCGCAATCTGTGGCCTTTGCAATTGTTGCTGTAAAATTTGTTGTTTTGCCGCTTTGAACGTATCCAAGAACCAGACCTCGGATATCAAACTGAGTGGTATTTGGATTTGCAAGGTACATGAGGATTCGGTCAGTTGTATCATCCAGTGACTGCAATGCCGCAGGAGCTTC
>JAJZKF010000023.1 GCA_021804305.1 Microcaldota archaeon
TAGCATCTTCGGGGGCCCTTGTCCTCTCTTACGCCATCGCTAACTATCCTTGGGAACCTCAGCGCATATCCAGTCTCTCCCTCTTTTCCGCAGGTATGCATAGGCGACTTTGTAATCTCGTCTGCCCTGACAGTAACCACGTAAGTGGGTTCGACCCAGAAGTCCGGGACAACAACCGCGTCGACGCGCGCGGGCTTGCCTGGCCTCTTTATCTTGTCAAGCATCCTCTTGAAGGACTTCATCTGCTCCTCGGAGAACCCGGTGCCAATCCTGGTTATAGTCTCGAACATGTCCCTCTTCTCATTATATACTGCGGCCAGCAGTCCGCCGAATTGGAACTCGGCGCGGGAGCCTCTGCCCAGGTAGTATCCAACTATAACTAAATCAACGGTATCGGATAGTTCGCCCTTGTAGCTCCTTTTCAGCTTTATCCAGCCGAACTTCCTTGCTCCGGCAACATACGGCGCGTTGAGATCCTTGGCCACTATCCCTTCCAATCCTTCGGATATCTGCTCCTCGAAGTATTTCTCGAGCTCTTTCGGATTCTCCGCTATTATCCTTCCGGAAGGGATGATTGTCTTGCTTCCCTTTATAACATATTCGAGCTTCGCTCTTCTCTCGTGGTAGGGTTTCTCAAGGTAGTCTTCTCCGTCTAGATACATCAGGTCGAAGGCGAATAGGTGAAGGGGCATGGTCTCGCTGAACTCCTCTATCCCATGCTTCCTTTTCCTCTGTATGGTCTCCTGGAATGGCCTGAACTCTCCAGTCTCTTCGTTGTATGCTATAGCCTCACCCTCTATTATCGCCCGCTCTGCCTTGACTTCGGACAGGGCTGCTTCGGCTATTTCAGGAAGCATGGGCGTGAGCTTCTCAAGGTTCCGTGAGAATATCTCGACTCTCTTCTTGCCCTTGTCCAGGTGCACCTGCGCCCTCAGTCCGTCGTATTTTGATTCGACGGCGCACTTGCCGTGCATCTTTTCGAGTATCTCCTCGGATGTTGGGAGTCGCTCGGCCAGCGCGGGCCGGATGGGATTGAAGACTGAGACCTTGACTTTCTCTATGCCCTTCATTCCCGACTCAGCAAGCACTTCGCCGACCTTCCCAAGATCGCCGCATATGTTGTATGCGTTCTCGAGCAGTGCCTTGGATCTCCTTTCTCCTGTTGCCATTTTTGAGAGAGCCTCGAGTATCGTGGCGTCTCCGGCGCCCAGGCGCACCTTCCCGAGCGCAAGCCTGATTATGTATCTGGCTTCCAAGGGGCTGGCAGATGCAAGGAGCGCGGCAATATTGCGGATCTTGGCCTCCTGGCTTCCTGAACCCGATGTTGAGGCTGTCTTCAACATCATCGCGAATACGTCGCGCACGCTCTGCTTCCTTGAACTCATTCTCTTGAGCTTCGTCTTCCTGGCAAGGCCCTCTGCAGTATTCCCGAGGTCTCCCGTCCTCTTCGCATCCGCCACTACTTCTTCCTTGGTGAACCCTGTTGCTGATGCTATTGCCTGTTGTGCGAACTTCTCTGCTATTCCGATCTGTATGCCCTCGAACGGAGGGCCGAGCAATCCCTGCGTCATGTAGATGAGCGGTCTCATCTCCTCCTTCTCTGCCTTGCCGAACATTTCAGCAAGTATGTCTATCATTGATATCCTGGAAGTAACGGATTCTAGTTTCTCATAATACGATGCCGCATCCTCGAAGAGCATCAGACCACCATTACCTATTGCATGCAAACATTATATTGGTTGCCTTGCCTTGGCTGTGACACGCTCTTGCAAGTGCCGGCTGCTGTTTCCCTTTTATACTTTGATTCTGCAATGCTATTGTGGTCCATTGCTAGAGTACAATAGCTTAAGCATAGAGACTGGCAGCCGGGTCTACATGCCTGCAGAGGACTCCATGCTGGCAGCAAGGCTGGTCAGCGGGTACCTCGCAAGCGAGAAAAGGTGCGGCCTTGAAGCTATCGACATGGGCACAGGAACGGGAATACTTGGGCTGGCAATGGCAATGGACAAGCACGTCAGGCGTGTGAGACTTTCCGATATAAATCCAGATGCAGTTGACCTGGCTAGGCGGAATTACGAAAGGAACAGGGATAAGCTTCATGCATCATGCTTATTCTCTGTTGCTGACATGTTCCCGAGGGCAAATGAAAAGTATGATGTTATAACGTTCAACGCGCCGTACCTGAATAAAGAGGAGGGCGAGAAAGGAGAACTTTGGTGGGACGGAGGGAAGGAAGGCATTGAGGTATCGCTGCGCTTCCTGGAAGGCGCAAAGATGCACATCAAATCCGGCGGATCCGTATTCCTCGTTTACAGTTCCCTAGGGAATGAAGGTCAACTCCTCGAGGAGATAAATAAGCTTGGTTTCGTTATCTTGGAAACAAGGAGCGAGCACTATTTCTTTGAGGATATAAGAGTCTCAAGGATGGTTAGGGAGCCGATATCCCGCCGTGCCCTTTCCGAGGAAAGCGTATGACATTGGCTCGGGACAGCGATTCGTCGAGTTTATGTATCTCCCTTGCAAGGCCCTGCACTATGTCATGCCATGATACCTGCGCTTCTGGACGGAGCGGGGAGAATTTCGAGTGGAGCGAGAATATTTCCACTGCTGCACCCAAGGCGTCGGTCAGGGCAATCTTCTTTTTCTCCAAGTCGCTAGACTCGTTTGCTATCTTAACAAACTCTGTGTACTCGGCGCGCTTCTTTTCTATTTTCATATTGACTTCGCCATTGCACTCGCCCAGCCATGCGCTGCGCGTATCTGGCCTTTTCAATATAATGACCTTGGCAAGAGGAGCATCAGGTAAATCGGCTTTGTTGCCAGTTGAAGACTGCGCTGATACACGTGGCTGGAATGAGAGTATCTCGGCCATCTGGGGATTCTTGCGCAATAGCCCCATTATACACGCCTCATAGCAGCGAAGTCCATTTGCCCGCTCCTGTATGCTGCTTCTATGGCCTTGCCTGGATCCCCGCTGTAATAATCGTTAAGCATCTTCGAGAGCCCGTGCCGCCTGAATGCGGCCCTGCCGGGGATCTTGCCTCTTGATGCAGATTCAACAATGACATTGCCGATAAGGCCTATACGCACACGGCTGTCCTTAAGATCCTTCTTGCTCGGCTTGCTGCAGTGTACTTTTTGCGAGAATCTTTTCTGGCGAACAATCGTGAGGCATGCTTTTCTGCAATCGAATTCCGGAGCATCTTGCCTGCCTCCGCTGATCAGGATTAACCTGCCACTAGGCCTTCCACGCGCCTGACGCTCCACTGTGACACCTCCATTTACGCTACTACTCCGTGTCTTTTAAGACTTTTGTACAAAAATCAGCGCGGATATTACTCGCCTTTGAACTTAACATTATCAGGAGCGGGCTTCCCGCATGCCTTGCAGTAGATGGTCTTGTCGCCTATGTACCTGCGGAACTCCCTGCTTCCGCACTCGCACACGTATGGTTCAGCCTTCACTCATCTCCCTCTCGATTAAGTCAATTCTGGCGAAGTATCCGCCCCTTGCAAGATACGTGCCAAGCTCGAGGTTTATGTCAATGCTGCTCGGGTCAATGCCGTTTTTCTTTGCTGAATTCATGCCCGCTATCATGGGCCTGAGCATGTTCATCAATTCACTGGCATCCTCTCTGTACCTTTCCATAGAGCCTAGTTGGAGTTTTCTCCTGTATAATTTGGCAAGTTCCATTTGGGTCTTGTATACTGAAAGGAGCGCTCCTGCCACCCTCATTATGCCATCAGGTTCTCCGTAAGCCTTGCGTGCTGCCAATATCTGTTTTCTCATAAATCCGAGGAGCATAATCTCCTGTTCTGACAAGGCAGGAGGCGCGCGGGGCTTCTGGCTAGTAATAATATCCTTTCTCAGGAGCCGCAGAGGCTCGGTTGGATAGGGTTGCGCCCTTGCGTTTGGCGTATTAGTAGCGAAAGAACTATGAGGAAGATCAATTGTCTGTCGGGTTGGGCGACGCGTCCGTGACCCTGTGCCATTGTTGTCTGGTGCCTTTGATAGCCTCTCTTTCGTATGGGTTGATTGTGCTGTTTCTGTGGCGTGGGTCTTCCGTTCGGATTCTTGCCTTTTTATGCCATATCTCTTGCATGCACCGTATACGCTTGACTTGGCAACGCCGAGGGTTTCCGCAATCTCGCGCACAGATATTCCAGTATCCAAGAGTTCCTGAAGCGACTGCGGGTCTATCTTCCTGCGTGTGGATCCGCGTGGACGAGTCTCAGCAACAGTGACCGCCTTGCCAACAAATGCAATAGTACCTCCCAGAGTATCACCGAATGCGTGTTTAGAGTATAATAGCCATATTGCTTCCGTGGAGACTCATTCTTTGATCCTGAGGACTTTCCTTACCTTTGATATGGCATCTACGGCCCTGTCTACTTCCTCTTCCATGTTATATAGGTAGAAACTCATCCGCGCAACAGAGGTCTCGTCAAGGACCTGATTGACAAGAGGCATTGCGCAATGATGGCCTGCCCTTATTGCTATGCCCTCGCTGTCGAATATTGTTGCCACGTCATGTGGGTGCGCTCCGGCTATATTGAATGAGACTACCCCTCCGCGCTTATCTGCATCCCTGACTCCCGGGCCGTATACCTTGACCCCTTTGACCTCCTCCAGGCGCTTCAGGGCATATCTTGCAATTTTCATCTCATGCTCGCGGATCCTCCGCATGCCTATCCTTTCAAGATACTCTATTGCCGCAGCGAGTCCCACTCCGCCTTCCATGTTTGGGGTGCCGGATTCAAATTTCCATGGGAGCTCGTTCCAGTCAGCAGAATCAAATGTAACGCTCCGTATCATGTCGCTGCCGACTATTGCAGGGGTGATTGACTCAAGGAGCTGGTCCTTTCCGTAGAGCACCCCGACCCCGGCAGGGCCCAGCATCTTATGGCTCGAGAATGCAAGGAAATCGCAGTCTATGTCCTTTACATCGACGGGCATGTGAGGCACTGACTGCGCTGCGTCTATCAAAACCAGTGCGCCAGCCTTGTGCGCAAGCCTTGCCATCTCCTTGGCATTGTTTATGGTGCCGAGCACATTCGATGCGTGCGTTATCGCAACCATCTTTGGCCCGTGCTCCAGCTTCTCCTTGAAGTCGTCCATGTCGACGAATGACTTGTCCTTGAGCCTCGCATGCTCCAATATTGCCTTCTTCCTCTTTGCAAGCATGAGCCACGGAACTATGTTGCTGTGGTGCTCCATGTCAGTTATCAGTATGCGGTCCCCCTTTCCAATGTTAGGCTCGCCCCATGACAGCGCAACTATGTTTATCGCGTCGGTAGTATTCCTGCAATAGATTATGTCGCGGTATGATTCCGCGTTTATCAGTTTTGCAGAGAGCTCCTTGGAGCGCTGGTACTCTTCGGTAGATTTCATTGACAATTCGTAAAGGCCGCGATGTATGTTGGCATTGAACGTCTTGTAGTATTCGCTTACCCTGTTTATCACATAGAGGGGCTTCTGCGACGTGGCAGCGCTGTCCAGGTATACCAGTGGCTTTCCATGGTTTGTGGTGGAAAGTATGGGAAAGTCCTTCCTTATATCGGTTACATCAAGGTCAGCCAAGCGATCACTTTGCTTCGTATCCTTCCTTCTCTATCGTCTCTATGAGTTCCTTGCCGCCTTCCCGGATTATCTTGCCATCGTGCATCACGTGTATGAACTGCGGTGACATATAATTCAGTATCCTGCTGTAGTGGGTTATTACAAGAAGGCCGTTATTAGTTTTCTTCTGCTGCTCGATTATGCTCTGGGCCACTAGCCTAACCGCATCTACGTCAAGTCCGGAGTCGGGCTCATCGAGTATTGCAAGCCTGGGCTTTAGCACCGACATCTGCAGTATCTCGGTCTTCTTTTTCTCCCCGCCGGAGAAGCCGTAATTTAGCGACCTTCCGATAAGGTCTTCCTTGATCTTCAGCTTTGTTGATGTATCCTTGACCTCGGTCATGAAGTCCTTGAACGACTGGGAAGTGCCAGACGCTCCTCTTGCCGTGTTCAGGAAATTCATCAGTCCCAGGCCCTCTATCTCTGTAGGGTTCTGGAATTGCAGGAATATGCCTTTCTTGGAGCGCTCGTTAGGCTTCAGGTCCTTTATGCTCTCTCCGTCGAGCAGTATGTCTCCATGTGTTATCTTGAGCTGCGGATGCCCCATTATGGCCTTTGCAAGAGTCGTCTTTCCGGACCCATTCGGCCCCATAAGCACATGCTGCTCATTATCCCTTATGGTCAGCGTGACTCCCTTCACTATTTCCTTCCCTTCAGCTTCTACGTGCAGGTCTTTTATTTCCAATAACATATTCTCACCTTGTTGGCCTCGCCACCATCCAGATATTCCTTGGCGTTATCTCTGAGAGTGTGCCGAATGCCTTCTTGTCAAGCTTGTCAAGCATTATAGACATCGCTATCTCCCTTGCCGATGGACTTGATATCTTTGATATGTATTTTGAGATGAATGCTGAGATAAATAGCTTTCTCGCCTGGGATTCCTCTATTCCCCTCGAAGTCAGGTAGAATAGCGCATCCTGATCGATAGGCGTTGTTGATGCCGAATGGGATGCCTTGACTTCGTTGCTGTAGTCTATTGATAGATCCGGCAGTGCGTCCATGTGCGCATCCTTGCTCATCAGTATGCCTTTCTCAACTATTGTTGAAATTGATCCACGTGTCTTGTCGGCGACCTTCGCAAAGCCCTTTAGCATGCACTTTGAGAGATCATCAAGGATGACGCCTGACTCGAGAGAGACAGAGCTATACGGGGTGGAATTTATTATTGCAGTGTCTATATCGAATTGCTGTGATGAGATGCCAAAGGCTAGCTCTGTGACCTCTATCCTGCTTGCCTGGCCTTTTGCATTGAGTATCGACCTGGCTTTTGTAGCATTGCTTCCGCAATATACAGAGTTGAGGTAAAGCTTCGCCTTCTCCTCGGTGCCGCCCTTGCATAGGCTTACAACGGAGGTTTTCTCATTCTCATTATGGAATGCGTTGATTTCCATTACGGAATTCTCCGCGCATTCTACCTCGTGGAGCACAGAGATTGTTGCGCTCTCGGCTGCGCTTGAGAAATAGAATTCTGATACTTCCGCCTTTGCCGACTCTCCGTTCTTTACGAACACTTCTGTGGAAAGGTGGCCGGTGGTTGCAAACAATATATTCAATGTTGATTTTGCATCCTTCGCAGTATTTATCTTTATAAAATATTTTGCTTTTGAGTTTATGTATGCGGCAAGCTTATCCTCGCTGCTCTTGAAACTCTTGTTCTCAAGCGTGCCCTCGTCCGCATCCTCTGCCTTTGTTACCTGCACGCTAGGATTAGAGCTCCTTGCAAACGAATTTGTCACCACGACATCGAACTTTATTCTTGTCTTTTCGGATATCTGGCTTATCATCTTATCTAAGTCTGCGTCCGCATTGCTGCCGCAATTTAGGTTGTCAGGCAGGGCTATAGCCAAGCTATACTTCTTGTACAGCGCATTCGTCTCTATCGGCAGAGACTTATAGTACTGCATGGCTTCCTTTACGAATTCCGAATAAGGCATAAAGATCACGCTGCAATCAGCCGATTCCCTTGCTTGTATCAAGCTTTATGAGCCTCTTAAGCTCTAGCGAGTACTCGAGAGGTAGCACCTTGGTAAGGTCGTCTATAAATCCGAGGACTATCATTGCTACGGCATCGTCCTCGGATATTCCCCTTGACATTAAGTAGAATATATCATCGTCACTTATCTTTCCAACCTTTGCCTCATGGCTTATCACTGCGTCACTCCTGTTGATCTGATTGTATGGATATGTATTGGTTTTTGCTTTGTCGTCAAGCAGAAGCGCATCGCATGAAACGTGGGCCTTTGCATTTGCAGCATTCTTTGCAACGTGCATTAGTCCCCTGAAGGAGGTGACCCCGGTTCCCTTGGAGACGCTCTTCGAGATTATCTTTGAGGTAGTATTTGATGCAAGGTGATAGATCTTCCCGCCAGAATCCTGTATCTGCCCGTCCCCTGCAATTGCTATTGAGAGCACTTCCCCGCTTGCGCGCTCCCCCATCAGGTAGATTGACGGGTACTTCATGTTGACCTTGCTGCCTATGTTTGCGTCTATCCACTCTACGCGCGCATCTTTTGAGGCATGGGCACGCTGCGTTACAAGATTGTAGATATTCTTTGACCAGTTCTGGATTGTAACATATCGTATGTGTGCGCCTTCCAGCGCAACAAGTTCGACGACAGCGGCATGCAGGGAGTCTTTCTTGTATATAGGCGCAGTGCAGTTGTGTACAGCTACACCTTCCGCAACATAACTTTCGTCTTCCTCAACGCTAAAGTTGTATACAGGAACATCTTTAACATCAGTGGTTTCTATGCTTTTGATAGGTACAAAAGCATAGTTACCTATTATTCTCGAATATGAGGTTAATTGCTTTTCGCCAAGCATGTTTAGAAGTTGTAAAGACTGCATGTAGGATTCGCCCACCTTTACAACAGTTTGAAATTCTACGAGTTGTGCGAAGGTTCTTAGATACCGGCCGCCAACATATACAGTAAACATAGTGTGTCTCTTTCCAGTTCTTTTTGCCATGTTGATTGATCCAAAGATATTCAATCTAAGTAGTATATCACGCAGTTGCTTTGCAAGTTTTTGAGAGATGGTATTCATTCTAAACATTCTCTTACTGCCCCAACTGTATTGAGTATACATGAAGCTTCCATCGCCCCTCCAAAAGCCTTTGATCAATTCGGATTGCTTCCTTTCTGCCTCTTTCATCACCCAATTTGGAATGTGTTTATTTAGTGCTCCCTTCCCAAATTGCTCTGTAAAGAATTTTGCAACTACAGTAGAACAGAGTATAATAGAGACTCCGTTTTTGTATTCCTTCTGTACTATAGGCTTCTTGTTGAAG
>JAJZKF010000024.1 GCA_021804305.1 Microcaldota archaeon
ACTGGCGAATATGTAACTGCGGCCGCAACCACGTATAAGTTCGCTCCTTCCCTTTCCAGCTCGTAATAACCCACTCCGCCGAAGCTGCCCCTTCTTGGCTTGTTCTCTCCAAGCGCCAAAGCCACTCTCAGAGCTACGCTCGGTTTTTCCGCTATTATCAGCGTATTCATACGATCAGCTTGCTTACGCTTTCGCCTTCCGCTGGCTCTTCCTCTGGATCTGCTTCGATTCCTTTGATATCCTATGTGTCATGTAGATGCATAGAAGTATCGCGAGCACAGCGATGACGTAGAACGGTATCAGGTCTCCGCCGCTAAAAAAGAAGGCTATTATTGCGGCAATGCTCAGCACAACGACTCCTGCCGCGACAGCAACAGAGCGCATATCTTCCTCGCTGAGCCTTTCCATATCATATTCTTTCTAGAGCTAAGGCTAAAACACTTGTGGTCTGCCTGAACCAAAGTCTCAAAGGGAAGCTGTTATGCGTAGTATGCTCCCGTCCCTGAGTTTCAGGCTTTTCCTCAGTCCGCAGCCGGAGATCACTTCAACAACGTCCTTGTGGCTGCTCATCTCAGGCACCACAATCGCCGCTGCAATTCCTATGACCTTGCACCTGTATGCCACCGCGCCGCCATAACGCTTCCCGTTAACAGTGCCGCCTTCTATGCGCAGTCCTTCCTCTCTCTTCAGATTTTCAAAGCTGATGAGATCCTCGCCTTCTACCTTCACGTTCAGCGTGCCGGGATAAGGGTCAAATCCAAGCGCATCAGCGAACTGCCTGCGGTAGTGCTCCATGGACAAGAATATCCTGCCTTTTCCCAGGCCCGTCACAATCTCCCCCCTTATTGCTATCTCGTGCTCCATGAAGTTCCTATCCCTATTCACCGGCAAGACTTATAGCCTTTCATTGTGATCTAATCACCGCTTCAGAGTTTTGGTCCGATGGTCAGCGAGATTGTTATAGTTTCTGCCACGCTCTGCGCAGCTTTCATAGCTGCGTTGGCACAGTATCTATTCAAGCGTTCCATGCCCAAGATCAGCCTGAATCCGCGCAGCCTGTTCCTCCTCATAAAAGACAAGGGCATAGTTCTCGGAGCGCTGCTATATCTCGTAAGCCTTGTTATCTACCTGTATGCGCTTAGGCACGGCGAGCTCTCCTTTGTATATCCGACATTCGCAAGTGCTTTTGTATTTGTATTTCTGATGTCACATTTTGTGCTGAAGGAGGGCATCTCACGGAGGAGGGCTCTGGGCATGGCTGCAATAATCGCAGGTATAATCATAGTGGCGGTAACTTACTGATGGAGATGGGCGAGAAAAACAAGGCGAAGCTGGTCATGATGATGCTTTTCAGCGCACTTCTTGGCAGCGGAGGCCAGCTCTTCTTCAAGCTGGCCTTCTCTCCCGGCCCCTTCGCCATCCTGCTCGCAATAGGAGTGGCACTTTACCTCTCTTCCACTGTCATATACTTCTACGTACTGGGAAGGAGCCACCTCAGCTGGACATACGGATTCACCGGCCTCAGTTACATATTCGCCAGTCTGCTCGCCTCACTTGTGCTTGGCGAGTCGATAGGCATCCTGCGCTGGACAGGGATCGGACTGATAGCGATAGGCACGGCAATGATAGGCACAAGCTAGGTCATGCCGTTATGAATCTCTCCCTCTCGAAGAGCCTTACTCCCAGGGTAACCACTGCAGCCGCGGATATAATGAGCACCGAGAGCATGCCTATGAAGAATCCTGCCGAGAGCCGCGAGATATTGAATATAGATGCAAAAGGTATGACCAGTATCGGCAGTATCAGGAGTGTGCTGATCTGCTGCGATTCCTTAACGCCCCTCGCTCTCGATGATACTATCACAACAAGTCCTATGGTGGTGAGCGCAAGGAACGGCGCGTTAAGGAGCATAAGCCACCAGCTCTCGTTCGGGAACAGTAAGACCCCGAAGCTTCTCATAGAAATGTAATCGGTTATGCCTGCGTATATTGCGAATACCGCGGCAGTTAGCGCTATGGACGGTATGAACGAAGAGGCCATCTTTCCTATAAGCAGTTCGGAGTTCGTTATCGGAGAGGAGAGCAGCGCTTCGGCAGTCTTTCTCTCCTTCTCTCCCGCGAAGCTGTCCGCGGCAATTACCGAAGCGGTTATGATGGGCATGGTGAGGAAGACGGGGCCTAGGACGTTGGTAGAGAAGAACGATAGGAATGCAAGTCCTGTATGGCCGTACGTTGTGACTCCGCTTATCCCAAGAATCCTCGATGCGAACTGCGGCCCTGCGTACTTTGTTATGTATGATGTGAAGAGCGGTAGCGCGATCGAAAAAAAGAGGGGTATGAATATCATCGGCCCGAATATCTCTATACTCGAGAATACCTCCCTGAGATCCTTCACCGAGACCGCAAATGCCCTTGCGCTATCCATCGGCATTCCCCATCAGCTTGCTTATGTTCTGCCCCAACGAATTTACGTTTATCACCCTCCCGCCAGCCTCAGATATCTTTGTTATGAGCTCGGGTATCTCCTCTACTGAAGAGACCTCTGCCTTAAGTATCCTGTCCGAAACCTTCGTCATTCTGACTCCCACAAGCCTCTTTTTCCATTCGTCTATCCTATTTGCCGTAGTTATTTCTATCTCAAGTTCCGATATCGATCCTAGCATCTCTCCTATCTCCCCGTATCTCAGCATTCTGCCCTTGTCTATCAGGAGGGCAACATTGCCTATCCTGAAAAGCTCCTCAAGCCTCTGTGTTGCGTAGAGTATTGTCGCGCCTCCTCGGGCAAGCCTGTTCAGCATGCCGTGAAGTCTCTCTGAAGATCTCTGGTCAAGAAAGGCACTCGGCTCGTCAAGCAGTATGACGCTCGGCCTGTTCATGAATGCCCTGCATAGCGCTATCTTCTGCTTAGTGCCTCTGCTCAGCTCTCCAAGCTTCCTGTCCCTGTATTCCGAAGCGCCGAATGCACGCAGGAGCTTTCCAAGTTCCGCCTCGAAGTTCCTTATTCTGTAAAGCCTCGCAAAGAACTTCATGTTTTCGAAGCATGTCAGATCATCATAAAGCGCATAGTTTTCCCCGAGGAAAGAGACGCGCTCCCTCTTTACCGTATCCAGCGTGTAAGCGTCCTCTCCAAGGACCATCGTCCTTCCGCTTGTGGGCTTGTAGAGTCCTGCAATCATCTTCAGCAGCGTGCTCTTCCCAGCGCCATTTGGGCCAAGGACATTCACTATCTCTCCCCTTCCAGCCGAGAAGCTGACATCGGCAAGCGCCAAGGCGCTACCGAATGCCTTTCCAACGCCTTCGGCTACTATCGGATGCCTACCCTCCTCCCTTGTTATGCCTTCCATCCCATCGGCACCTATTTTCCGCGTCCGGCAGACATGCTCATTCCTGTGTCATTCTTCATCCCGCCACCCTAGTACTAGGTAAACTGAATATTATTTAAAACAGTGAGCGGAAATCCTGGATTCCGGGGTGCCGAATATCTAAAGACATGACATAAACGCACAAACAATGTACATGTGTGGTAATTGCCCAAATGGACGGTAAGTCCTGATTCACTGAAGCCTCTAAAAAGGCAAGAATCGAAGTACCATAAATTGATGCGCCTCACCGACGCGGCGATTGCATGAATTCAGAAGAAACCCGCGTCTTTCGCCGGTGCTGCAGTGTCACAAACGTCGCATTACAACCGCACGCATCGATTTTCTCCCTCGGTGCGCAATACTAAGGTAAAACACATAAGTAGCAATACTTATAAGTGTTTTTGTACAAAACTGTTTCATGCGTTTAGAGTAATCTATTTATCTTCCCCACCCTCTAAACGCTACCTTTTATAACTTTCCTGTAGCCGAGCTTAGGTATAATTTTTCATGCGGTTTTACGGGAACGACCCTCTTTCTGCACGCAATCCACAAAAACAAAAGCCTTCTAGATTCGCATAGAATCATAGAATGATATATAAAGATTAAAGCAAGAGTAGAATCAGATACGATGAAAAAATTCAAAACGACTGACGACATAAAACTGCCAGCCAAGCTCATTGATCAAGTCATAGGCCAGAAGAAGGCAGTGGAAATAACGCGAAAGGCGGCAAAGCAGCATCGCAACATACTCCTCATAGGGGATCCAGGCACGGGAAAGACTATGATAGCGCAAGGCATAGCAGAGCTCCTTCCCAGCACCGACTTGGAAGATGTACTTGTGTACAGGAATCCGAACGATGAAAACAAGCCTATGGTCAAGGAGGTGCGTACATATCCGAACAAGCCCGAGACTGGGAAGCCCCTTCCCGACGGGCAGGGCAGGCAGATAATCCAGAAGGAGCGCCTCAAGAACAGGGTAGACCCATCGAAAAGCAGGTCAAGCATAATGCCAATAATAGCCATAATTGTAGTGCTTCTTCTTGCAGTATCGTTCTCCAGCCTTGTCCATGGATACCAGGTAATAGTGATTGGGGGATTGATCCTCGGCGTATTCATCTTCGGCTCAGCTGCACTTCTTGTCGGAGGATTTCGCAGAGTCGGGGGCATACTTCCCGGTGCTTTCGAGTCAAATGAGCCGAAACTCATAATAGACAACACGGGACAGACGCACGCTCCGTTCGTTGATGCAACAGGTTCAAAGGCCGGGGCGATGTTCGGAGATGTCAAACATGACCCTCTGCAGTCCGGCGGTCTCGGGACGCCTCCGCATCTCAGGGTAGAAAGCGGCGCCATACACAAAGCAAACAAAGGGGTCCTCTTCATAGACGAGGTTGCTGACCTCGATCCCAGGTCGCAGCAAGAGCTGCTTACTGCGATGCAAGAGAAGAAATATTCGATAACAGGGCAGAGCGAGCTAAGCTCAGGCGCCCTAATACGAACGGAGCCGGTGCCTTGCGATTTCCTTCTTGTTGCTGCAGGAAATCTGCAGGACATAAATAAGATGCATCCTGCCCTGCGATCAAGGATAAGGGGATATGGGTATGAAGTCTACATGGAATCGTCCATGCCTGACACAGGTGAGAACCGTGACGAGATCATAAAGTTTATCGCTCAGGAAATACGAAAGGACGGTAAGATACCTCCTTTCGATTACGAAGCCTGCATGGTCCTGCTTGAAGAGGCGAAGCGCAGGAGCGGAAGGAAGAACAGGCTTACTTTGATACTGAGAGATCTGGGTGGCCTTATAAGGGCAGCAGGGGACATAGCAGTAGACTCCAACCGCAAGGTGGTCACGAAGAAAGACGTATACGATGCCATGGAACTTTCAAGGTCTATAGAAGCACAGTACGTAGCGCAGGCGATAGAATACAGGAAGGATTACAAGATCTTCCGCACCAGTGGCTTTGCCATAGGGAGGGTGAACGGCCTTGCTGTTGTAGGGTCATCATACCTTTCGGCCGGCATAGTGCTTCCGATAGTCGCTGAGGTAACTCCTGCCAGCTCGAGGACTGAAGGAAAGCTAATACCGACTGGGAAACTCGGAAAGATAGCACAGGAAGCGGTAAAAAACATCAGCGCGATAATAAAGAAGCACATGAAGAGAGACATAGCGAGCTACGACATACATGTGCAGTTCCTGCAGACGTACGAAGGCGTCGAAGGGGACAGCGCCAGCATCTCCGTGGCTGTCGCTGTCATATCCGCACTTGAAGGCATACCTGTCGATCAGGAAGCAGCGATGACCGGCTCGCTCTCAGTGCGCGGCGAGGTTCTGCCTGTTGGCGGCATATCCAACAAGATACTGGCTGCAATCGAAGCAGGAATGAAGTACGCCCTTATACCTGAGAGCAACTACAAGGACATAAATATAGATAAGTCCAAGCTGAAAAAGATAAAGGTGATACCAGTAAAGAACATAGCCGATGTCCTCGAATACGCTCTTAAGAAGAGCGCAAGGAGGGACGAGATGGTGCATCACCTGCGAAGGTATATGACTGGCGATTCCCGCGAGAGGCAGCCTCTTGTTGCAGAGCTGGCCGCTGATGCGAGGAATGCCGAAGTTTTGTGAGGCGGTAGCATGCCAAAAGATGAAAAGCCGGACAAGAAGATAGAAGACCTTGGCGAGGGAATAGTGAAGGAGATACGCTCCGGCAAGAGCCCAAGCTTTGTCACCCTGGCAAGAACCCGCTCCAACGTGCTTTACGATCAGAAGAAGGGTTATCTAAAGCTCGGCACCGCACAGGAGGAGAGGAACTTCATAAACGTGGCGCAGTCCAAGAGGTTCATGCAGACCATCGCCATAGCCTCAAAGTGCCACAGATTCGTGAAGGAAAATCTGCACACGACCATAAGGGGACTTTTCTACCAGCTGAAGTTCTCCCTCGGCGAAGATGTCGACGAGAACGTATTCAGCGAACAGTCAGAGTCAAATCCGCTCATAGAGGACCTTGAGGTGGCGCTTGATCTGAAGCGCGAGAACCTGAACCTCAATGCCAACCGTAAGGGAGTGCTGGCCGGCAACATGCGCATAATAGACACCTTTGGCAATGAAAAAATAGAGATAGACTGCGCGAAGCAGGGAAGAAGCGGATGGGCCATACCTAGCGATGTCGACAACGACATAGAATTTGTCGACATAAAGGCAAAGTACGTGATAGTCGTAGAGAAGGACGCACTCTGGCAGAGGCTTAACGAGGACCTTTTCTGGAAGAAGGACAACGCAATACTGATAACACCACAGGGCCAGGCAGCACGAGGTACAAGGAGGCTGATACGCAAACTATCCGAAGAAGGGCTTCCTGTATACGTTTTCACCGATTCGGATGCGTGGGGATGGTACATCTACTGGACGATAAAAACCGGCAGCATAAATCTCGCGTACATAGGCGAAGACGTAGCGACCCCCAGCGCCAGGTTCATAGGCGTCACTATGTCGGACCTTGACAATTACGAATTCCTGAACAAGCTCACAATAAACGCAAGCGATGTGGACCTCAAAAGGGCGCAGGAGATGCTTAACTACGAATGGATAAAGAGGCACAAGGCATGGGGGACGGAGCTTGAACGTATGATAAAATCGCGCAAGAAGATAGAGCAGGATGCGCTTCAAGGCCCCCGGCTAACATTCGTTGATGATTACATACGCGACAAGATAAAGCGGGAGGATTTCCTTCCTTGATGTGTTTCTGATGGCCGAAGAGTACTATGAACCCGGAAAAACCCAGGTGCCCAGGGAGACCGTTCTCCAGTCATCCGGTGCAGGTGCAGCATACGGTAAGCCTGCGCAACAGCCGAAAACCCCTACTCCAGAGGCACACGCTGCTGAGAGAACAATGCTCATGCAGAAAATAGGGATAGTTATCGTGGTTGCGATCGCGATACTTGTGGTAGTGGAATTATACCATCCCCTGAACTTCACCTATTCAATATCCTTCTATTCTCTGCCTGCGAGGATAGGGAGCAGCTTTGTATACAAGAACTCCACTGATGTCACTAACCTGCTAAAGTCTTCTAACGGGGCAGCTGTGATAAAAAACTCTTTCATAGCAGTGGGCCAGGCAGTATATGTTAATGCAAGCTCGGAAAATTCATCGGAAGACATTCTTGTGCTATACAAATACCTCTTCGTTAACGGCTCCGTTGCCAGTTCAGCATTCCGCAATTCCTCGCTACAGGGCTACGCATCAACTGTCGGTGCAACTGCGAATTCCATAGTTCTGCCAGACAATGTCATAGGTTCTTACCTTGTTATACCTCCTCATCCGGAGTACATCTCTGGAAATCCTGTTTACATCCAGTATCAGAACGGGACCCAGGTGCAGGCAATGACCTCCCCAATCTATATGCTAGAAGTCCAGAGCCTCTACAGGAACACTGTTTCCATAGCATCACACCTGCGAGTAGGCGCAGGGTTTAATGTAACCGACGATGCAGGTATACTGGCTCAAGTGCTTAGCATTGCAAACAATGACATAGTTATAACTTCCCGCTCTTCGCCTGCGACAACGACCTCAAATACCAAAGCTCAAGCGAGCACCAATGGCACCATCAGCACTTCGACAACAGCGCCGACGGCTCCTACTGCTGCATCTTCAAGCAACTCCTATCCAACGTCCGCTACCGTTTCCTCTACAACGAGCATTCCGCACCCTACATCCGCAGTAACGTCTGCCGTCTCAACAACTGAATCGACAAGCATTACGCCATCAACTTCTACATCGACCTCATCAGCAACAACAACTATCAGGGCCGCAACAGTCACCATCTCTACGGACAATGCGAACGCGGGCGAGGTGCAGGCATATGTTTATGCAAACGGCAGACTGGAGTGCGACGCGACGTTCTCCTGCGCGGCTAAGACGGAAAGCATAGAATGCCCTCTGGGTGCCACCCTCACAATCCAGGCTGTGCCTGGAGCGGGGGGCTGCGGAAGCAGCAACGCATCTGTAAGCTGGGCATGTACCGGACCCGGATGCTATTCCGGCAGCAACGCCGAAGCGTCATTTATCCTCACCGGTGACGTGAGTGAAACTGCAACATTCCACTAGTGCGATGCATACTTTCAAAACCAGGATGTGCCTGCCGTTGCTTCCAATCCAATTGTGTTATGACTGTTTGCCTGAAAGCGCAAGGCCCGCAAGCATCGCTTCAAGCTGTATCCTATCGTTTGCGCCCTCGACGATCCTGAAGTTGCATTCCCCAATGCTGCCTATTAGCTTGAGCTTGAGGTTCTGCTCTATCTGCAT
>JAJZKF010000025.1 GCA_021804305.1 Microcaldota archaeon
GAAGTTCAGCGGACTGAAGGCGATACTTGCAAGGCTCTTCCCGTTCCTGCCGTTCTACGACTGAACGTCACCGAACAGCGGCCTCTGCTTCACCTGGTTGCGCTTTGCACTGTTCTTGTCCCTGCTTAGCAGGTCCAACGCGCCGAAATTGCCGTCATATCCCGGTGTGATGCTTATATTGCCATCCCTTACGTTGGCTATCGCCTTGGCTATATCGGGATCGGTAAAGGCGCTTATCTCGCCCCCTGGGATGCTCATAAGTATGTCAAACTCTGTGCCGAATCTACCAACAAGCTTATCATATTCCCTCGCCACCAATGGGGAGTAAGCGGTCTTCTTCATAACGTATGATATCACTTCTAGTAGAGGCACCAGCTTCATGTATGGCACTGACCCTTTTGGCACATAGCCGGATGGCCTGTCTGCAAGATCATTTACCCTATGGAGCACTCCGACAGTAAGGCGCTTGCCGCAGACAGGACAGTTCTTTATTTCGCTATGCTCCGGGTCCACGGAAAACCTGCATCCCCGATGCCCATCGAAATGGTACTTGCCCTCCTCGGGAAAGAACTCTATGTTCAGCTTGATCCTGCTAGTATCCTTTGCCCTCATTGAATCAGTTATTGTTTTATAGGAGAATTCGTCCTCTTCGACCTCGAACACATTAGCTTCTCTCCCTATCTTTGGAAGCGAGTGCATATCGCTATTGGAGAGCAGGGTGTACTTGTCAAGGGCGGATATCCTCCAGTTCATTGCAGGATCAGCGGAAAGGCCCTGCTCCAGTGCGTGTATGTGCTTCTCCTGATCCCCATAGACTTCCTTGAGGGAGTTGTACCTCGAGTAGATGCCAAGAGCACCGAAGAACGGAGTCCATGCGTGTGCAGGAAACACGAATGCGCCCTTGCTTGCGCCCATTACGGATTCGACAAGCTCCATGCTGCTCATCGAAACCTGGGACCGGCCATCCGCAGCAAGGTCTCCCTTCTTCGACAGTATATCGTTTATCGCATCCGCGGAGGCAAAGTCAGGCACTAACATGCAGTGGTGTATCCTCTTTGAGTCGCCGTTGGCATTGTAAACAGTGGAGGTCTCGGCGGATAGCACGAACCTGACCCCAGTCTGCGACCCTTTTGCCTTGAAGAATCCTTCCTCTGCAGGCTCAAGCCCTTCCTTCAGCTCCTTGAGCCACTTCGGGTGGGTAAAATCACCTGTGCCTATCAGTTTGATCCCTTTTTTCTTGCATGTCAAGTCTATGCCTTCTATGCTTATGCTGCTGCTGCATGCCATGGCGAACCTCGAATGTGTGTGAAGGTCTGCTATCACTCTCATGGCATCAACCTGGTACGCTGTTTATCCCTATCATCCAATTTCATGCAGGATTCTGACCGGCTTATGCAGCAACCAGATAATCGAAGTCGCACTTGGGGCAATCCAAGCGCCCCCAATCGAGGCAACCGTTCTGCGCAAGAAGCCAACAACACGCAAAGGTCATACCTATCTGTAAACTCGATGATCCTGTCTTTATTATCCACTATACCATTCCGCTTATAGGTGTTTTGAAACCCCGTTCTTTGGGCAGATGCTGTTTACTGGGCATTTGCTGCATATCGGCGTTGTCTTGCATATCTCCCTTCCATGCGTCTTCATTACGTAAGCCCAGTTGTGCCAGTGCTTCTTGTCCACTAAACGCATAATATCCTGTTCTATCCTATCTGGGTTCCTCTCTCTGCTTAGCCCAAGCCTGTAAGACAGCTTTATTACCCACGTATCGACAGGTACGCCTTGCACTATGCCATAGGCATTGATTAATATCGTATTCGCCGTCTTGCGACCTATGCCCGGAAGGTCGGTGAGCTCCTCCATCTTGCTGGGTACCTTCCCTCCGTATCTCTCCTGTATGATTCGCATAGTCTTGATTATGTTCTTTACCTTGTTGCCTGCAAAACTTATACTTTTGCACAGCCTTATCAGCTCGTCCTCATCGGCATTTGCGTAATCCTTTGCAGTTTTGTATCTCGAGAAGATCTCAGGCGTTGCCATATTCACGACAACGTCCCTCGTCTGCGCCGAAAGTATGGCCCCTACGACCAAGTCTATCGGCGTCTTGAAATTAAGGTAATAATGCGCATCCTTGTAGTGCTCGCCCAGGATTGAGGTTAGCTCGTTTGCTTCTTTAGGACCTAGGAACCTGTCGTTAGGCATAATTCTTAATATGCGGAAGGGTATATAAAGTGAAATGCAACAGCAATTTTATGAAGAGCGCAAAGGATAAGATAGACACTATCATCAGAATGCTGAAAAGGCGTTATCGCAAAGAGATGAAGACCTCTCTTGACCACAGGAACCGCTGGGAGCTTCTTGTCGCAACAATGCTCTCCGCCCAGTCGCAGGATGCCCAAGTTAACAGGGTTACCCCGAAGCTCTTCGGAAGATATCCTAACGTAACCGACTATCTGAAGCTGAAACCTTCTGAACTCTATCCTTATGTAAGGACGCTTGGCCTGTATAGGAACAAGTCAAAGAACATAATAAGGGCCGCACGTTACGTGCACGAGCATTTCCATGATACTTTACCAAGGACCATCGGTCAGATGGTCCAGCTCCCTGGAGTAGGCAGGAAGACCGCCAACGTTGTGCTCGCGAACGCGTTTGGAGTGTTGGAGGGCATCGCGATAGATACGCACTGCATAACCACCACCAATAGGCTATTCCTGTTACACACAAGAGACGCAAAAAAGATAGAAGCAAGATTAATGGAATTCGTGCCTAAGGAGGAGTGGGGAAACATCACGCATCTGCTTATTGCCTTGGGTAGGGATGTCTGCACTGCAAAGAAGAAGTATTGTAGCCGGTGCGTACTCAACAGTCTGTGCCCGTCAAGCGAGGTGAAGCGATGATAGCGGCTCTTTATAGCGGCGGGAAGGATTCCACCTTGGCCATACACAAGATGCACGAACGGGGAAAGACCACCGAGCTACTTATAACGCTGGTCTCTGATAACAGATTCAGCTACATGCTCCAGAGGATTAACGTAGAGTGGACAAGGCTCCAAGCCGAAGCGATGGGAGTGAAGCATGTGTTCTTCAGCACAAAAGGCGAGAAGGAGAAGGAGCTTGTTGACATAAGAGATGCGTTGGAGCAGAATGGAGTGACGGAACTGATAACCGGGGCTGTGGCGAGCAGGTACCAGGCTGATAGGATCAACGGCATATGCAGAGAGCTCAGGATAAAACACCATTCTCCGCTTTGGGGCATGGATCCTTTTATGGAACTTAATGAGATATCGGAGAAATTCGATGCGATAGTGACCCAGGTCTCTGCGGAGGGTTTCGATGACTCAATGCTCGGAGCGAGGATAGATCAAAGATTGATAGGAAAGCTGCAGATGCTGCACCAGAGGTACAAGATAAATATGTCTTTTGAGGGAGGGGAGGCGGAGTCCTTCGTCCTCGATGCACCCATGTTTAAGAGAAGGGTCGTGATAGACAGAGCAAGAAAGGAGCGGGAAGGCCAGGTCGGGGCGTATGCCATAGAGGCTGCCCACTTGCAGGACAAGTAGACTTGAAGTGACATCAGAAAGGATTGGATTGGAGCGAAACGCGGTGTTGGCCTAGGCTTCCGTATCTGCTTATCGGACTTACTCCATTGAAATGATAACCGAGCATTTTTAGCCTTTGTTGGTACTCTATATACTTATGGGATTCCTTTCTGAGAGGAGCCGCTATGTCAAGAATGATATCGAAGTCCTAGATGCGGTCACCGAACAGCTAAGGAAGAAGGGCAAAAGTATCGTTAGCCTCAATAGGGGTGATCCGGCTAGATACTTCCCTACTCCAAAGTACATAATAGACGCGTATGTCAAGGCGTTAATGGAGCGCAAGACCTATTACTCGCGTGCACAGGGGTCTGTAGAACTACAGACCGCAGTATCCGATCGCTACAAACGCATGCACGGCTTGGATATAGACCCTGCTCGGATAATAGCCACGGCAGGGATTACGGAAGGGCTCTCCTTTGTGAATAGCGCGCTTATCAATCCCGGTGAGAATGCCATAATATTCAAGCCTTATTTCACGATTTATACCACAGCATTGGAGTTGAATCAAGGCAAGCCGATTATACAGAGGTACGATGAGAATGATGCTTGGAATATACATTTGGAAGAGCTCAAGAGCTCGCTGATCCGCTCGAAGGGCAGAGATAGGCTGAAACACGTAAAATATATGATGGTGACAAATCCGAACAACCCGACCGGCACGGTCCTTAGACGGAATGTACTGAAGGAGCTCGTAGACCTTGCCAATGAGTATGGGATCTTCCTGATAAGCGACGAGATATACGACGAAATTGTGTTCAATGGGGCCAGGTTTACCAGCGTATCCGAGCTTGCAAGGGGGATACCGCATGCGCTCCTGAACGGGGTCTCGAAGAGCTACGATTCTACAGGTTTCAGGATAGGATTCATCGTGATACCGGAAGAGGACAGGAGGTCAGACCTTCTCAGGGATAAGATGTTGGAGTACGCCAGGGCCAGGATATCACTCAATACCCCTGCCGAATACGCGGTTACTGCTGCGCTTAATAATCCGAAGGGGCACGCAAAGGCGCTCAGGCATAGGGTACATGAGATCTCGGACAGGGTGAACTTCTCTGTGAAGATGTTTGGCGAGAACCAGTTCCTGTCTACAGTAAGGCCTAATGGCGCTTTCTACGTTTTCCCGAAAATAGATTTGAAACTGTTGAAGTTCAAGACCGACGTGCAATTCGTTACCTCTCTCCTCATGGAGGAGGGTGTCCAGGTAGTCTGGGGTTCTGCCTTCGGGGAGCCATCACACTTCAGGATCGTGTCGCTTGCACCGAAAGAGATATTAGAGCATGCCATAAATAAGATTAATGACTTCTGCAGGAAGAATGCACGAAGATAGTGTAAGCTCATTATGGGCCTGTCGTCCAACGGTCAAGACGCTAGCCTTACACGCTTGAGACTGGAGTTCGACTCTCCACAGGCCCATTCACTTGATCTTTTAAAGATGCCCTTGATTGGGAGCTACGATTCCTTTGCGATATGGGTATTCGATAACTTCAGTGATTCGTATAGGTACGCAGTAAGGCGTTACAAAACGATGTTCAGGGACTTCTCGCATACTAAAGTCCTGTACGGCGGGCTTGGGGCTCCGCCAGTAGGAAGACTGCCGATAAACAGCATGGACATCAAAGCGGAGTACGTATCCAAGAATTCGAGAAAAGGCGATTATCTTGTCCAACTGTAGTTGAAGTTTAGCCCACTATGCGACGGGACACGAGTATGTGGTAGCATGGGAGAGAGATTGTTATCGGAACTTCTGCTGGGATCCATTGGCAACTACCAACAGGCATTAAGCCACTTGGGATCGGCGCTTGATATCGTAATGTACGATTACGGAATCATACGGCGACCTGGAGCTCTCTGTAATGATTTTTACTGCGGTATGATTTTATGTTGCCCGCATACACGTGGAAATTTCAGTATTAGAAATTTTTGCACGTACTTAAATCTTTGTTTTCACATTAAAAAATGTGGTATAAATGAAGAAAAGAGCTACAAAGAAAGCGAAAAAGGGCAGCAAGGCTAAACGAAAACGTCGTTGACCTTGGTAAGGCAGGGCTGTTGGTGGTGTGACTCGCTCTGCCTTATCGCCTTTTTGACCTCATCTGCTCCTAATGCGGTACGCGTATCTGATTGGAAGGTGCTTTGAGCCACAGCGCATGGAACTTAGGCTTTGGTCGATGACCCTATTCTTCCGACCTCCTGTAAGAAGTTAGGTGGAATGACGCGTATGTGATCACAACCGTGAAGATATTAAGAACGATTAGAGGGATATCAGGTATGGCCATCCCGAACACCACTGGGGATGGAAAGGCCTCCATCCTCGCTACAAGCGTAGAAGAGAAATACTCGCTGGAGGCAGCCGCTATGAAAAGGAATATCATGAAGAAAGTGAATGCATGACCCTTTGCCTCCCGCTTCATGCCAGGTATGAGAGATGCACTATACACCTTCCTTATCTTGCCCCACGTGAACTCAACCATGTTGGTAAGGCCATGGGACAACGCAAGCAGGACGAGATACGACCATATTGTCGTGTTATAGAACCATAGCACAGTGAAGGCGATAATGAATATTACAGCTGCGAATCCGGGGCTCTCCATCTCGGCTATGAAACTCTTGACCTCATCAGCCATATCCTCTACTTGAGGATGGGCATTATTAATACATTGCCGTTAGCTGAGCTACCGGTCTGCATAGCGGGAGAACTTATTTTAATCTTGGCATCGATAGGCTTTGGGGGTGCACATGACAAGGAAGACCGTTTCGATTCTGGGCGCCGGAAAGGTGGGTTCGACCACTGCGCAGCTTCTCGCTTACAAGGGGATATCCGATGTGGTGCTGTATAACAGGACCGCTGATACTGCGAAGGGCATAGCCCTCGACTTGATGGAAAGCGCGCCGATAGAGGCTTTTGATATAAGCGTAAAAGGGACCGGCGACTACAAGGATATAAGGGGCAGCGATGTAGTCGTATTGACCGCAGGGGCGCAGCGTAAGGAGGGCCAGACCAGAGATGAACTTCTTGAGAACAACGCCATGATAGTGAAGGAGATGTGCGATAACGTAAAACGCTACGCACCGGATAGCAAGATGATCGTGTTGACAAATCCTCTAGACGCCATGGTGTATCTGGCCAAGAAGATTACGGGATTCCCGAAAGAGCGCGTTGTAGGGATGGCAGGCATACTAGACTCTTCAAGATTCAGGTCGTTCATAGCGACTGAGACTGGGGTCGGAGTAGAAAGCGTGTCCGCATTGGTGCTTGGCGGGCATGGCGATTTTATGGTCCCGTTGCCAAGGCACGCTAGCGTAGCGGGAGTTCCGCTTGCGGAGATGCTTGATAGGAGCAGTATAGATCGGCTTATACAACGTACGAGGGATGCTGGAGCGGAAATCATAAAGCTGGAGAAGAGCTCTAGCTTCTATGCGCCTGCATCGTCATTGGTAGCCATGATTACGGCTATGCTGAACGACACTAAAGAGGTATTCCCATGTGCGGCGTACTTCTCAGGGGAGTACAAGCTCAGCGGGATCTTCATGGGGGTGCCTGTGGTGCTGGGCTCAAAAGGGGTGGAGCGGATAGTTGAACTGCAGCTGACAAAGGAGGAGAGACGCATGTTCGACGAGTCGGCGAACAAGGTGATTGCGCTTTCAAAGCAGATAGATGGCTGGGTGACTAGGAATGGCAGGAAAAGATGAAAAGCCCGGATTGAGCGTCGGGCTTGCAGGCGTGGTAATAGCCGAGTCGACGATAAGCTTAGTCGACGGAGAGGCAGGAAAGCTGTACTACAGGGGGTACAGGATAGAGGATCTTGCCCAGAACTGCTCCTTTGAGGAGGTTACCTACCTCCTGCTGTACGAGAAATTGCCGAACAGGAAAGAACTTGACGCCTTCGTGAATGAGCTCAGAAGGAGAAGGACGCTGCCGGATCACATAGTGAAGATGATGAAGAGCTATGCGAAGCACATGAACACCATGGAGGCGTTGAGGACCACGGTGAGCGCCCTCGCAGCCGGGGACCCGGACGCAAGCAAGGTGTCTTATGAGGATAACCTCCAGAACGGCATTGGCCTTATAGCAAAATTCCCCACAATCGTAGCTTATCATCACAGGCTGAAGCAGGGCAAAAGCGTCGTTCAGCCGAACTCCAAGCTCGGCTTTGCGGCCAACTTCCTTTACATGCTTACAGGAAAGGTACCTGATGAGATGAGTGTCAGGGCTATGGACATGGACTTCGTCCTGCATGCAGAGCATAGCTTCAATGCATCGACGTTCGGAGTGCGGGTTACCGTATCGACGTTGAGCGACATGCATTCAGCGCTCACGACCGGAGTGGGCATCCTGAAAGGCCCATTGCACGGGGGAGCCGCACAGGAGGTCATGCACATGCTGAGGGAGATAAAGACACCGAAGAACGCTAGGAAGTACGTAATGGACGCCCTGGCAAAGCACACGCTGATTATGGGTTATGGGCATAGGGTATACAAGGTTTACGACCCCAGGGCTAGGGTCCTGAAGAAGACCGCCACCGACCTGTCAAGGATAAAACACAATATGAAATACATGCAGATTGCCGATATCCTTGAGGACGTGATGTCAAGGGAGAAGAACATATATCCCAATGTGGACTTCTATTCTTCGATAGTTTATCATGCCCTTGGGCTTCCGCTCGAGCTCGACACCCCGATCTTCGCGATTGCGAGAAGTTCCGGATGGGTGGCCCATGCACTTGCCCAGTATAAGAACAATAAGCTCATCAGGCCACTGGACAGGTATGTTGGGCCCATAGATCTCAAGTTTGTGCCCATAGACATGAGGCCATAGGTGATTCTTTATTATCTCGTCAGCCATCTCCTTTGTCCCTACAT